>NZ_JAFNOO010000009.1:0-132709 GCF_026536185.1 Gilliamella sp. B2838 | reverse complement strand
AAGGGGTGGGGAATGGGTTTTTGTTGGTATGATGAACAAGGTATGGCGCGCCCCTGTCCTGATGAGCAATTAGAAAAAAGTATTGAGTATTTAAATTATGCCATTGATGGTGGCTATCATTGCTACGAAGATTTGATAGCCCGTATGTTATTTCAACAAGGTGACCATTATCAGGATGAAAAGTATAAACAAATAATTAAATTAACTGAATACCGCAGAGCATTAAAATCAGACGATTTAAAACAGGCAATAGATTATGCACAGCTAATGGCCGAGCATAGCTCAATTATTGGCATATTGCGCATGACTGAGGCGTATTTCTATGGATTAGGTCGAGAGCAAGATCCGGTTAAAGCTTATGCCTGGTCGCTGTTAAGTGATTATGCAAAACAAAAAATCACTGAGATAGACAATAATTTAGCGTGGGATGCAGAGCAACTACCACCAGTTTGGGAATATAACAAGCAAATCCAACAACGTTTAGAACAAATGCTCACCCCAACCGGAAAACAAGCGGCATTAGATTATTTGGAAACACTGAAAACCAAAGTGATCACTTGGAATTATAATCTGTGGCGCAACCAAATAGATGATTTTCATCCTAAACCTTAGCGTAATTAAATATATTAATGAGCGCTCTATCCGCCGATTACCAAGGCGCATTTTCAGGGGAATCCTGGCAAAAGACAAAGAACCCGAAAACCGGTAAAATGTCCCTTGAGATGAAAGAGTGGTTATACGTAGGTCCTGCTGGACGAGCCGATTTTGATGGCTGGTTAGAAATGTTTTGTTTACTGCTTGAAATGAAAGCCAATTATGATTCATTGATGTTTAGTCGGACAGAGTTTGAAGATGTAGAGAAAACGATACCACAGTTAAAAACGTTAGGCAGAAATAAAAAGCTTAGTTTTGAAAAACAAGCGAAAAGACATAACAAAATTTGTTCAGAACACCCCTACGCCCACTGTTGTTGGATTTTTATGACGCCATGGGCGTATAACGCTTTTTTGAATATTTTAAAAGTTAATTCATTCCCTGCATTAAGTGCAATTTGGGTTCCCTTACCTTAGTTATAGAGGATATTTTATGCGAGAGATATTAAATGTTCAGTTCGATATAATCATTTATTTACCTAAAGTCTCCTTCATTACCTATGCTGATTTTTGTCACCGTTTAGAAAAGGCCTTAAAGGTTTATCAACACTGTTTTGACCCCAAAATGACTTGGTATTTGTTCAAAAATACGGTGAAAGTAAAACCCGAGGCGCTAGTCCATAGTCCCGATGGTTTTACTGAGTTTGGTTTAAAAAAACTCTCTTTCGCTCACAAAAAAATCGATAAAGAGGGTGATACGCTGATTTCGTTTATTGATGGTGAACACAATACTTTCGGAAAATTAATTGGTTATAGTGCATCTAAATCCTTAGATAATTCGTTTGTTCAATCTAAAATAAGTTTTTTTTTCACTGAACCCAACGAGCCTCAAATTTTAAAACAAATCACATCTTTTGTTACCGAGCTGGCAAACGTCTTTACCGATAGCTATATTGAAATTGACTTAATGCAGACCTTTTCGAAAGTGAATGCACTATTTGTGAAACGAATTGGTGTATCACTAATAGCTTATATCCCAAGTCCCTTAAAAGCTAGCGACTATCCCGAAGCCCATCAAGTGATCCCGATTTATAAAGACGATAAACAGGTGGGAACTGTGATTGTATCGCTTGATCATTTGCCAAGTATTGAAAACACCGAAGATGTGAAAACAATCAATCGGATTGATTTAAGATTACGTGATGCTGATTTATTACCAATTAGAAGTGATTTATAAGGGATATTATGTGACAAGCTATTCTGTTCAATGTGATTATTAACTTAGTTAAAAAACTTTCATTACCTTTGACAATGGTATTAGTGGTCTTGCAAAATTGTGATTGCCCTCCCGATACCTTTAAACAGGTTAAGCTAAAACCAATATGTCGAGGTATGAGCTTACTATCGCTCGATTATCAATAAGCGAGTGGTGATGTTGAATAGTACGTTGAGGTAGGTAATAAAAAATCACATTTTATTCCTGAGTGGGTCTATTTTTAGAGGTTAAAGCTCATTATGATTTTTTATTTCAAAAAGGGTTAGGAAAGCCGCTGTTAAATAAATGAGCTAGGCATTATCACAATTCTTTAGTTAGTCAAGCTAAAAAGCAAAATAAGGTATGCAGTTTTAATACTACTGCAAAATGTTAATGATTTGGAATATATTTGATGAATTTTCCTACTAAAACGACCAAGTCGATACCAAAAAAGTTAATAACCTATGTAATAATTTTAGGTTTTATTATTGGTATTGGCCTTATGTATTTAAGTACTGATAATTCAAAAAAACGTAACCATGAACTTAATCAACCGGAAAATTTAATTAGGGACTTTACCATTTACCCTTCAACTATTCCCGAAAATGAATTATTACGCATAGACGAAGCTAAAAAGCTGTATAACTCAGCCTTTGACCATAGCGTATTTTATGGTGTGGTTAATCCTGAACAATTGATAAAATTTCTTAAACATGCCTGGCAATGGGATAAAAATGCCATGCCGTATTATTACGATGTTCTTAGTTGTAAAGATTTTTATGATAAAAGAGGAAAAGAGGACGGTATCATTATGTCCTTTGCTGAGTTTATGCACAAATATCGGGATCAGTTAGTGGATAGTGCTGGTAAACCGTTAGTCGAACCTGAGGTGTTTAAAAATAGTCAAATACAGTGGTATTTATGGGATAAGTTTGCCGATTTAAAATATCCCTATTTTGCCTTTCAAAATGGTTACGTAATAGGTACTTGTGGGTATGATGAACAAGGTATGGCGCGCCCCTGTCCTGATGAGCAATTAGAAAAAAGTATTGTGTATTTTAATTATGCCATTGAAGGCGGCTATCATTGCTACGAATATTTAATAGCCCGTATGTTATTTCAACATGGGCGTCAATATAAAGATCAGAAATATAAACAACTGACTAAACTAACCGAATACCGCAGAGCATTAAAATCAGATGATTTAAAACTAGCCATAGATTATGCGCAGTTAATGGCTGAGCATAGCTCAATGATTGGCATATTGCGCATGACTGAAGCCTATTTCTATGGATTAGGACGGGAGCAAGAGCCGGTTAAAGCTTATGCCTGGTCGCTGTTAAGTGATTATGCAAAACAAAAAATCACTGAGATAGACAATAATTTAGCGTGGGATGCAGAGCAATTACCACCGGTTTGGGAATATAACAAGCAAATCCAACAACGTTTAGAACAAATGCTTACCCCAACCGGAAAACAGGCGGCATTAGATTATTTGGAAATACTGAAAACTAAAATTGTAACTTGGGATTACAATGAATGGCGAGATCAGATAGATGATTTTCATCCTAAACCTTAGTTGGATTAACTCAGCTGTAGTGAATCAAATTAAGGTGTATTAAGAAATCGCAAATTGAAGTAAATGGACAATAGTGTGAATAAACGTAACGTTAAATGCTCGATGCTTAAATTATTAATCCTGATAATTGGCATGAATAGATTGGATGTTATTATGGCAAAAATTTTGAATATTTTCGAATCATCTAAAAATAATCAACCTAAATAATGTTTTTTAATTTTATCTAGTACAGCCCCTTCTTTGGCTAAAGACTGCGTTTTTTATAATAATTCTAAAGATAGTTTCAAACTAGCTTTAAAATTTACTTAGTTATATTTTGCGTAAAAGTGATAACTTTTTAATTTTAATTAAAAATAAGTTAAATAAAACGCCGACTGAAGTCGGCGATAATCATTACTTAGCTTGAGTTTCGTTCCAGCTATCTCTTAATCCAACCGTTCGGTTGAATACTAAATTGTCATCAGTTGCATATTTACTATCTAAACAGAAGTAGCCTTCACGTTCAAATTGGTAAGCTTTGCCAACTTCAGCATGTTGCAGGCTTGGTTCAACAAATCCTTTTTTGATAATCAATGATTCTGGATTAATAGTTGATAAAAAGTCTTCAGCCGCCCCAGGATTTGAAGTATTAAATAAACGATCATAAAGACGAATTTCGGCTGGTTTTGCGAATTTAGCCGATACCCAATGAATCACACCTTTAATTTTACGCCCATCTTCTGGGTTTTTATTAAGGGTGGTTGGATCATAACTACAATAGATAGTTTGTATATTACCTTCTGCATCTTTTTCAACGCGATCAGCACGAATAACATAAGCATTACGTAAACGGACTTCTTTTCCTAATACTAAGCGCTTATAATTTTTGTTCGCCTCTTCTTTAAAATCAGCGCGATCAATATAAATTTCGCGGGTAAATGGTGCTTCACGATTGCCCATCTCCGGACGATTTGGATGATTTGGCATGCTGAGCACTTCATCTAAGGTTTCTGAAAAGTTTTCAATCACAACTTTCACTGGGTCAAGCACAGCCATTGCTCGTGGTGCGTTTTCGTTAAGATCTTCACGAATACAAAATTCTAGCGTGCTCATTTCAACGGTATTTTCTTGTTTGGTTACACCAATGCGGTTACAAAATTCACGAATGGAAGCAGGTGTATAACCACGGCGACGTAAACCTGAAATAGTTGGCATACGTGGATCATTCCAACCATCAACAATTTGTTCTGACACGAGTAAATTTAATTTACGTTTTGAGGTGATAGCATACTCTAAATTTAATCGAGAAAACTCATATTGATGTGGGCGAGCGTCAATTGTGATGTTATCTAATACCCAGTCATATAAACGGCGATTGTCTTGAAATTCAAGTGTGCATAATGAGTGAGTAATATTTTCAATTGCATCAGAAATACAATGAGTAAAATCGTACATTGGGTAAATACACCATTTATTGCCGGTTTGATGATGTTCGGCAAATTTAATACGATATAACACTGGATCTCGCATAACAATGAAAGGGGAAGCCATATCAATTTTTGCTCTTAAACACGCTTTTCCTTCAGCAAATTTTCCTTCTTTCATTTGTTGGAATAGCGTTAAATTTTCATCGATACTACGATCACGATAAGGACTATTTTTGCCGGGCTCTTTTAATGTGCCACGATATTCACGAATTTCATCTGCTGAAAGTTCATCAACATAAGCAAGACCTTTATTAATTAACTCAATTGCATATTCATATAATCGGTCGAAATAATCAGATGAGTAACAAATTTCACCATCCCACTCAAAACCTAACCAATGAACATCTTCTTTAATCGATTCAACGTATTCAACATCCTCTTTGACTGGATTAGTATCATCAAATCGTAAATTACATTTACCCTGATAATCTTGAGCAATACCAAAATTTAAACAAATTGATTTAGCATGACCAATATGCAAATACCCATTTGGTTCAGGTGGAAAACGCGTATGCGTAGTTTTATATTTACCTGCTGCTAAATCTGCATCAATAATTTGACGAATAAAGTTAGTTGGACGATTTTCTGTCTCTGTCGGTAAGGAACCGCTCATAAAAAAACCTCTGATTAAATATTTCAATGACGAATTTAGAAATTTGTTCTGTCACTTTTTATCATTTTGACCAAAGAATATAACAAATTTTTTGTTTTTCTGAAATGGAAAAACGTGTATTTACTGTGACAAAATAATGTTTTTTATAAAATCGATGGTTTTCCTAAAAATTGCATGTGACGACAACCTAAAAGTGACATTACTCAAATATAATTAAAACAACTATTAAAATTGGGTATTATTTATATTTGAGTAAACTAGTGAGTTTAAAATTTTAGTTTTAGTAATAAGATAATGTTAATTTTTATTTTTCTTTTCATTGACAAAAAGCATAGCGGTTATACCCACTAAAGTTAACGCTGCGGCTAAATAAAAACCACTATTTAAACTACCTGTTTTATCCGCTATCAATCCAGTAAAATAAGGAGCACAAATTGATGCGCTCATACCAAAAAAGTTGTATAACCCAAAAGCCGTACTAAGCGAAGCTTTAGGTGCATTATCGGCAACTAAAGCGATTAATACTGGATTCAAGCTTATTTTACCAATAAAACCATATAATATAAGTACTGCAATTAATACAGCATATGATTCACTATACACAATCGAAAAAATAGCAATTAATGATAATGGCATCATGCATAACACTACCGGTTTACGTCGACCAAGTTTATCCGATATATAGCTACACAACAAAGTACCAATAATTGAGATCCAAGGTACAATTGATGCAATTTGTGAAGCTTGTAATTTATCCATTCCTCTTTCTGCTTCAAGATAGTTTGGTAACCAGGTAATAATGACAAAAAAACCATATATTGAACAAAAGATTGTAATATAAGCTAAAACCAAATTGCGGTTCTTGAACAATTCCGAAAATTTTATAGACTGTGAAACCTGTGTTGCTGTCGGTTTGGCCACTTTTTCTTTAATACACACAGCCATCAGTAAAGTAACGATTATTATTGGAATAGCAACAACCACAAACGGTAGTTGCCAAGAACTATGGAATACTGAAATCATCACACTTGATAGATAATATCCCATGGCAATACCAAATGACATTCCACTGCCAATAATAGCACTGCCTAACGTTATCCATTTTTTAGGAATAGCTTCTGATGATAACGCATATTGTGGTCCATAATAACAGCCTTGTGCCGCACCAGCTAATATCCAAAGAATCAAAAAGATTATGAAAGAAGGAGCAAAATATATTGATGCAATAAAAATGGCATATAATATGAATCCTGTCACAAGCACACGCTTGCGACCTATTTTATCGCCCAATATACCTGAAGGTATTTGAAATACGGTATAAGCAAGAAAAAACAGGCTCATTATACCGCCAGTTTCAGCCTTATTTAAGCCAAACTGAGTTTGTAATTCACCAATAAGCGGGCTTAAAACTGATCGCCCAGCATAAATAACAATCCAGCCCAAAAAGAAAATGATAACTAATTTGATCCAATAAGCATTTGGAGTGGCGTTTTTTGAATCGCTTGCCATGTTACTCACCTTACCGTTGCATAAAGTAAGTATCATCTTATGATAACGTCAAAAAAATAAATTACTCACATATCACAATTATGATTATTTTTAATAAAAAAACATTGATTATAAAAAAATAATTAACAATCATTCGATTTTAATGAAACAACAAATCGTGCGCCACCCAATGGACTTGTCACCACAAATGCTTTGCCATCGTGAAATTCAGCCATTAGTTTTACATAAGCTAAACCAAGACCATAGCCGCCCGTTGAACGAGTTCGACTAGTATCTAACCGCGCAAAAGGCATAAAAATTTTTTCTCGAGCATCAAATGGAATACCTGGACCATCATCATCGATTTCAAACACAACGCCATTTTCTTGTTTGGTGATATTTAATACCGCTTTATGTGCTGCATATTTAAAAGCATTTAGCAGTAAATTTTTAACAATGGTTTCGGCTAAATTGATATCTATCACGGCTTGAGCATCTTGACTATTACACACTAACTCAAAGTCTTTGGGTTTGAATAATGCGAGTGATTGGCAAACTTTTTCGCTCCACTGTTTGAGTGATACTGCTGTTAAATTTAGCTCAATATTACTCTGCTGCATTTTAAAGTAACTTAAACTAGCATTAATTAACGTTTCAAGTTCGTTAATGTCATCATTCATACCTTTTTGTAGCAATAACCGTTCTTGTTCGTCGGTTGACTCTTCAAGCATGCTAAGTTCAAATCGCATTCGTGCCAGTGGGGTTCGAAGTTCATGCGCCATGGCATGTGAAATAGTTTGATTGGTCCCAACTAAATGTTCAATATGTGTCCCCATGTTATTAAGGACATTAGCCAATGGCTGAAATAACCAACCTTTGACATTTTCCGTTCGCGCCTTAAGATTACCCTGTCCTAACTGCTCAGCTGTCTGCCTAATATTAACTAAATCTTTCCAGACCGCACTGAAAGCAAAATAGATCAAAATAAAGAAGATAATAGCGCTAAATAATGCCCATATAATTAAAAAAACACTAAGTGACATAGTGTTAGATTTTAAAATATCGCGCATAACCATGGGCCCGAGTTGTAGCAACTTGCCATCGTTTAAATCGATATAGACAACCTCTTCATCACCATCGTATGAAAAACCTAATTTTTTTAACTCGTTGTGTACAGTTTCAGGCAGTGGTGTATTAGCGGGTAAAATGGTTATTGGATAACCAAAATAGGGTTGTAATTCATTGACCACTTCTTGAAGAGGGCGATGTTTATTTTCATTAATGCGCATGCGTATCAGGTTGACTGTGCCTCGTTGTGACTCACGAAACACAATATGATCATCTGGCATATCGGTTAATGATGAAGGTAAAGAATCAAATACGAGTAATGCACCATAAGCAATGATACATTGCAATGAAAGCAAAATGACCAGATAAAATACGATGCGGCGATTAAAAAAAAGGGGTTTTGCTAATAATTGGCTCAATGATTATCCCCTTCTCGCATAAATAAATAACCTTTGCCTCTTACTGTTTTAATGCGCGATGGATTATCGGGATCATCAAGTAATTTTCGACGTAGTCGAGAAATCCGAGCGTCAATTGAACGATCACTACCATCAAAATCAATTCCTCGAACTTGAGAAAAAATATCATCACGAGTCAATATATTACCGGCGTTAACAGCGAGTAACCAAAGCAAATCAAATTCAGCGGTGGTTAAATCAATTTCTTGATCTTGTAATAGCACCTTACGATTTTCACCATCAATAGTAAGATTATCAAAAACTAATGTTTTGTTATTGAGCGGAGCGGCTGTTTCTTTACTGCTATCTTTGTCTAATTCAATTTGTTTTCGCCGAAGTAGCGCTCGAATACGTGCAAGTAATAATCTTGGTTCAACAGGTTTAGCCAAATAGTCATCGGCACCCAGTTCTAAACCGACAATTTCATCAATATTATCTTCACTTGCTGTCATAATAAGAATGTAATTATTGAACCAAGTACGTATATCACGGCAGATATCAAAGCCAGATTTTTCCGGTAACATGACATCTAAAATGACTAAATCGGGATTAAATTGTTGAATTTTTTCTTCTGCACCATTACCACTATTATGCCATTGAACAAGATAACCTTGTCGAATCAAATAAACTTGTATTAAATTAGCAAGTCGCTGGTCATCTTCAATAATTAGTATACGTTCACTCATTCTTATTCTCAGTATGGTAACAGTAAGTAGTAAGGCCTTATTATACAGGCAATTTTATTCTCGTTACAAAATATATACAAAGAGCCTACAAAGTTTGAAATCACTCTATGAGAAAATTTGCGACAATATCGATAAATAGGCTATTTAATTTCAAAAATGAATAATTTTTCATCAATTACAAGTCATCTATTTCATCCATCTTATTCACAACATCATACGCCAATCGTGTTGTGTGATTTTGATGGTACCATTAGTGTTAAAGATGTAACAGATACTTTACTGAATCATTTCGGTAAAGACGGATGTGACGAACTTGAAGAGTTATGGGTGAATGGTAAAATTGGTTCTCAAGAGTGCATGAGTAAGCAAATTGCTTTGATGGATGCCAGTTTAGCAGAACTTAATGAAGTTTTATCACAAATTGAAATTGACCCAACCTTTAAGGCATTCATTGATTACACTGATCAAAACAACATACCGGTTCACGTTGTCAGCGACGGATTAGATTACGCAATTGAATTTGTGTTAAAACGTCATGGCATAGAAAATTTACCTATTTTTGCTAATAGATTATTACACGATAATGAACGTAGCTGGCGTCTTGAATTTCCTTATGCTAATCAAAATTGCATTAAACAAAGTGGAAATTGTAAATGTAATCACGTTAAAAAACAGCAATATTTTCCACAAATTCTTTATGTTGGTGATGGAACGTCTGATTATTGTGTTTCTCATAATGTGGATTTTGTTTTTGCCAAAGATAAATTGATTCATTATTGCCAAAAAAATAATATTGAACATAGTGCTATTAAATATTTTTCTGATGTTACTCAAGCATTAAAACAGTCACAGCAAGCACTTATTCCAACTGTGATGGTAAAATAATAGGAAATAATAATGAGTACAATTCAAGATTTATCTTACTTTTTACCAGGTAATAAAAATGGGGTGCTTTTAATTCATGGATTAACAGGTACACCAAATGAGATGAGAATTTTAGCAAATGGCCTACATAAAGCTGGATTCACCGTTTATGCAATACAATTAGCTGGCCATTGTGGGACTGAAGCCGATCTTTGTAAAACCACATGGCAAGATTGGTATAAAAGCGTACAAGATGGCGCAGATTATCTAGCCAACCATGTAGATAATATTTTTGTGGCGGGATTATCAATGGGCGCCCTGCTAGCGTTAAAGTTAGCAGCTGACAGACCTGAACAAATTAAGGGAGTGGGTGTGCTTGCGCCCACTTTTTATTATGATGGTTGGAGTATGCCTTTTTGGGCAAAAAAATTCTTTTTCTTACTCGTCTATTTTAAAAAATTAGGTATTTTTCAAAAAGTTTCTTTTATTGAAAAGCCGCCTTACGGGCTTAAAGATGAACGAATTCGTGCTGTCGTTTCAGAAAGTATGCTTAGTGGCGATGCAGCGTCTGCCGGCCTTGCTGGTAACCCTTTTCCGGCGCTGGCAGAAATGCAACTATTAGCAAAAAATGTACGACAAATTTTGCCGAATGTTACCTCACCTTGTTTAATTATGCATTCGGGTAATGATGATATCGCAAATATTGAAACCAATGCCAAATTAGTTGAAAAGCATGTATCGGGACCTAAAAAATTAATCGTATTAAATGAGAGTTATCATTTAATCACCATTGATTCTCAACGCCGCGAAGTGATTAAAGAATGTGTTTCTTTTTTTAACGGTATAGTAGAAGGAACAAACACTTAATGTCACCATTAGTCATCATACTTTGGGTTAGCAATATCTGTTTTGATACTTTAGGGCAAATAGCCTTTAAATTCGCTGCAACTTCAACAAATAATCGTGACGGTTGGTACTATTGGATCGATTTATCAAAAAATCATTGGATTTGGATTGGTATTATATCCTATATTGCTGAATTCCTACTTTGGTTAGCATTTTTAACATTAGTTCCACTGTCACAGGGTGTTTTACTTGCCTCATTTAATATTATTACCATCATGTTGGTTGGTCGTATTGTTTTTAAGGAACTTCTCACCTTTCATCGTATAGTTGGTATGCTTTTAATCACAGCTGGCGTTATTTTTGTGGGATTGTCTTAATATGGCACGATTTTATTTAATTGGCTTCACAGTATTACTCATCTTTGATACGATTGCACAATGCAGTTTTAAATTAGCAGCAATTCACGCTGAACCTTTAGCGATGAGTATTGATTGGCTGGTTCGCGTATTTACTAATCCATGGATCTATATATCAATTGCTGGTTATATTTTCACGTTTTTTACCTGGATGACCTTACTAAAAAAAGCACCAGTTGGACCCGCTTTTGCCGCTTCTCATTTTGAAGTGGTGACAGTTATGATCGCATCAATTTGGTTATTTAACGAGCCAATAACCTTATTTAAATTGATTGGAACAATATTAATTGTGTCAGGAATTGTGTTTTTAGCGATAGCTGAAAACAAATTAACTCAACAAAACAATCATTAAATTAAACCTAAATTATTCAATAAAGTGTAGGTAGTTTTCTATTAAAACAACTACACTTTCTATTCGATTTTTCAGTTATATAACTAATGCTTTTAACAAGGTCAAATTAAGTTGATGTTGTTCGCTTTGCCAAGTTTGTAACTTATCAGCCGGTATGATGGGTTGTTTATCTAACGAACTTAAAAAGCGCTTAAACCAGTTCGATGGTTGCCATATTGACAATTCGCCGGTGATATCACTACCAATAACACGCTGTTTAATCGATGAAATAACATCCAATAGGTGGTAAGTCTGTAACTGACCTTGATCCCAATTGGTATGAATAACCTCTTCACTTAATACATCTTTATCAATCGATAAATAAACGGGTTCTGCATTGTGATACTGTTCAGATAAAAAACTCGCAATAAGATCATCTGGAGTAGAAAAATGCCGAAATGCATGACCTAAACCTATTTTTTTTGCCCATGACACATTAACACCTAGGCTCCAATAAGTGAGTTTTTTATGAAAAAGTGGTTTCCATCTATTTTCCCAAAAATGGCTAATGCCAATATCATGTGAGGTAATACCCAATACGTGCACCTGTTTCACAAACGGTAAGCTTGCGACATAACTGACCCATGAACCACAATGAATACCAAATAAGTAACGCATATTATCGGGATGATTATCAAAAATTATTACTTCAATGGGATTTTCTGCTGAGTAATATTTCGCTAAACGCGCAATCAATAATAGTGAGATATGATGATAATCCCCGCTTCCCATCAAAACTGTACCATAATGCTCAGGTAAAAATTGTTGAAGTTTTGTGCTAAATTGTTGAAATTTAGTTCGAGAGCATCCAAAACGCAGAGTCTCTTGCCAAGCAGTTAAATCTATTTTTTTAGCATCACTAATTTCACCGACACTTTGATCAAAGTCGAGAATTATAGGGCATTTCATGCTACTTTCTCCTTGTCACTTTCAAAGTGACCAATCAATTTACGTATTACCACTCTTAATAAAGGATTGCGGATATAAACTAAATGCTTTGTTAACGTAAATTTGGCACCAAGTGATGCTTTAACTTCGGGATCGGTCCAACCGGCAATATAGTGACTAAAGCCGTTTTCAACTGCATATTCAAGATTAACAAACCAACTGACAAAATAGAGATTGAGATTTTGAGCTTGGGGGTAAACCATACCGATATATTTATCAATTAACATGTTATTGACCACGTAGCAGATATTGTAACCAATAAGTTCATTGTCATGATAATAAGTAAAAATACGTGTTTGAGCAGATTTGTTCTGTAATAATTGCACGAAAAATGGTTTAGTTAACAAATCAAAATGTACGTCGCTTTGCTGATAAACATTAAGATAAAGTTGATAATATTTATCTAAAACAGCATCATTAAAAAAACAGTCATCGCCACTATTTAAAACATTAATCTCTAGCTTTTGGCGAGATTTTAATTTCCGCCTAAAATTTTTTCGACGACTATATGAAAAACGTGAAAAAACTTCATCTAAGCTATCAAAATCTATAGGTAACCAAGCTAATGCTTGCCCTTCAACTTCAATAAAACCTTGATTTTTTAACGCCGATATAAATTCGGCAGAATATTGATTATCTTTATCACTCAATAAGGGGGAAGACAAAGGTAAATCTTTAACAATAACAAAAGGATATTCTTTGCTATAACTTGCTTTCAGGTTACCCGCTAATTTTTTTGCATCAACTTTATCATTGAGCATGCCATATTCAGAGACAGTTGTCCCAACAAAACATGTTTTAGGTTGTAACCAGTGCCGCCATTTTTTGGATAGTGGTAATTTTTCAATTTTATTTTTGAAATTATCATCAGCTGTTGTCAATAAATCGAACTTTGCTGAAAAAACAGGCACACCACCATCACTTAGCCAAGCAGCAAAATTATGTGGAGGATGATTTAAAAAATTGTCTATTAATTCATTAGGCTCTAACTGATTAATATATTTCATAACGATATAAATGTTAACTGATTGAATTGAATAAGAGATCCCGCCAATAGTCATTAGCGGGAAAATTTAGAAATAATGGATTAAAGCTCTTTTTTAGCTCGAGTAATTAACTGATCCAGTAATTCGATACCTTGATCAATCTCTTGACGAGTAATGTGTAGCGAAGGGGCAAATGTAATTACGTTTTTGTAATAGCCACCGATATCAAGCACTAAGCCCATTTTCGTACCTTTCCAATCAAGATCGCCTGACATACCAATGTCTACCATTTTATCAACCAAAGCTTTATTGGCTGTAAAACCATCATCAGTACAAATTTCAGCACGAAGTGCTAGACCTAAACCATCTACTTCACCGATCTCTTTGTGTTTTTTCTCTAGTGTTTTTAAGCCTTCAAGGAAATATGCACCGCTATCCATTACCATTTTTTCGTAATCAGTTTCAGACGTCATTTTTAACACTTCAAGACCAACGGCTGTACCTAGTGGATTTGATGCAAAAGTTGAATGCGTCGATCCAACAGGGAACACTTCTGGATTAATTAACTCTTCACGAGCCCACAAACCACCTAATGGATTTAAACCATTAGTTAATGCTTTAGCAAATACCACCACATCAGGTTTAACATCAAAATGTTCAATTGACCATAATTTACCAGTACGGTAAAAGCCCATTTGGATTTCATCTACAACTAATAAAATACCATATTGATCGAGAACTTTTTTCAAACCTTTAAAGTAATTACGTGGCGGAACAATATAACCACCCGTTGCTTGTAGTGGCTCAGCATAAAATGCAGCATATTCAGCCTGACCTACTTTTGGATCCCATACACCGTGATATTCTGTTTCAAATAAACGCGCAAATTCAGCAACTAAATGTTCACCATACTCTTCAGCAGTCATGCCTTTTGGACGACGGAACGGATATGGGAATGGAACAAACATAGCACGATCACCAAAATGTCCATAACGACGACGGTAACGGTAGCTTGACGTAATTGAAGAGGCACCCAGTGTACGTCCATGATATCCACCTTGGAAAGCAAACATCAGTGACTTACCACCTGTTGCATTACGAACAACTTTTAGCGAATCTTCAATACATTGTGAACCACCAACATTGAAATGCACTCGACCTTGATAACCAAATCGCTGCTCCATACCTTGAGCAATGGTTTTTGCTAATTCGATCTTGGTTGGATGCAAATATTGGCTTGCACACTGTGGTAAGGTATCAATCTGTTTTTTTAGAACATTGTTTAATCGTTCATTTGCATAACCAAAGTTACATGCTGAATACCACATTTGTAAATCAAGAAAGGCTTTACCTTCTTTGTCGTACATGTAGCTACCTTCACAGCCATCGAAAATTTTTGGCGGTTCAACATAATGAACGGTATCACCAAAAGAGCAATATTTGGCTTCGTCGGCCAATAGAGTGGCATCATCAGGGCGACTGTTAATCATTTCTAAAGTTGGTTTACTCATAATTTATCTCACTAATCCATATTCAAATATGATAAAATGTGGCATTATTATTCAAGAAATTTGTTTGTTACAATGTACAATTAATGTATAGATTTTGTGACCATTCATTTTAATTCAATTAAAACAAAAATATTCGACCAGATAATGGCATTAGAAATTTAATGGGTATAAAGAAAATGAAAAAATCGCGCTGTGCTACTTATATATTTACACTAATGACTTTAACATACATACCTATTGCTTCTGCTGATCCAACTTCTATTGGAATTGGAGCAGGTTGGGCAACATCACCATATAAAAATTACAGCTCGAAAATTTATCCAGTTCCACATATTGATTATGATAACGGTGTATTTTTTATCGATGATTTATCTGCAGGTGTTTATGCATATCAGGCCAATGGACAAAGTCTTTCAATTGGTGCTCGCTATTTAGCTAATGAATTTAAACCTCATGATTCTGATAATCACCGCTTAAAACAATTAGATACTCGCCATTCTACTCTACTTGCAGAAATCGAATATTCAATTGATACTGACTTCGGCAGTTTTTCTAGTAGTGTTGGTACCGATGTTCTTAATGAAAGTAACAGCATTTTAGCTAATGCTGATTATAGCTTACCTTACCTAGAGGGTAATTTAGTTATAGTACCAACCATTGGTATCAATTGGGCAAACAGCAAACATAACGATTATTACTATGGTGTGTCTCACAGAGAATCATCTCGCTCTGGATTACGTTATTTTAATGCTGATAGTTCAGTAACCCCTTATGCTGAAATCGGCGCCCAATATTCATTAACGGATAATATTGCTACTTTTGGTGGTGTTCACGTTGATAAATTAACCGGTGATGCTGCCGATAGTCCAATGGTAGACAGCAGTACAATTACTTCTGTTTATATGGGATTATCTTATAAATTCTAAGTGTTTTGGTCTATTTTAGAATTAAAGCTGATGATAAAACAATAGGTCAATCGTATTATTATCGTACGCTTTATTTACGACAATTATGGTAAAATAGTTATCCTAAATAAAACTTAGGAAGTGTAATAACATGCTTTGGTTTAAAAATGCCATTATTTACCAACTTAATAATGACACCTTACTAAATAAAGACACTATTGAAAAAGCAGTCAAATCCCAACTGTTTACACCCTGTGGTAACCTTGATACCACTAAAATAGGTTGGGTATCACCTTATCGTGATGATAACCAAGATAATTTAATTATTGATATCAATGGCCAATATTTACTACGTATAAAAAAAGAGACAAAAATATTACCTGCGCCAGTTATCAAACAAGCATTATTAGAAAAGATAGATAAACAAGAGCAAACATTAAGTAGAAAATTAACTAAAAATGAGAAAGCGACATTAAAAGATGAAGTCATGATTGATCTCATGCCTCGAGCCTTTAGTAAATATAATCACTATTGGCTTTGGATTGATACCGACAATAAACGTATCATTGTCGATAGTAGCAATTTTAAACAAGCCGAAGATATTTTAGCTATTTTACGTAAAGAGCTAGGCGCACTTGCCTTAACACCGTTATCAATTGATAAACCGCTAGAACAAATATTAACAACTTGGGCTAAAGAAAAACTTAGCTTTCCACCTTTTATATTAGGCGATCAAGCTGAATTGAAAGATCCGCTTGAAGGAAATGGCATTATTAGTTGCAAAAATCAAGATATCACTAGTGATGAAATGCTAATTCATTTTGATTCAGGAAAATGGATCACAAAAATGAAAATTATTGATGATAGAGGTGTGAATTTCATTGTACACAGTGATTTGACGTTAAAAAGAATCAAGTTTGACTCTATCATTTTAGATGAAAATGAAGACATCGGTTCAGATGAATTTGATAAGCGTCTCGAAGCTGATTTTATTATTATGTCAAACGTTTTAGCTAATACCATTAATGAGTTTACACTCGTGATTAACAAAATTATTTGATAATATTATTTAAATATTTTTTTAGTGTTCTATTATAAACTCTAGCTTTGCATATAAAGTATGCTATAATTACGAAAGATTATGTATAGCATAATTTACTTGAAGATAAATTATTATTAGTTTATTTCAAATAAACTTAAATAAAAACAAACTAAACAACGTCTATAACAACATATAAGTTGAGGCAAGAAAATGAAAAAAACAACTCTAGCTCTAGCAATTGCAGTTGCAAGCTTAACAGCTACTGCCGCTAACGCAGCATATGAAGACAACACTTTTTATACAGGTGCTAAATTAGGTTGGGGAGAACTTTATAGCTTAGATGCACATAAAGTTCGTGGTGATGATGAAATTGGCATTAAAACTTCAGACCGTAGCAACGTTGCTGGTGGTGCTTTTGTAGGCTTCCAAGCTAACCCTTATTTAGCATTTGAATTAGGCTATGATTGGTTAGGTTCAGCTAAATATAAAAGAACTTGGTCAGATGATAATACCAAAGCAGGTAACAGCAAAGTTTCTGCGCAAGGTGTTTCTTTAACTGGTAAATTAAGCTATCCATTATCATTCATCTCTGACGATTTAGATGTTTACGGTCGTGCTGGTGGTATGGTGACTATTGCTAAATGGAAAAACAGTGGTGACTATAAAGACTATTATGGTCATGGTGGCACTAAAACTGATGTATCTCCAGTTTATGCATTAGGTCTTGATTATCGCTTAGACGAAGACTTCTCTACTCGTTTAGAGTACCAATACACTCAACATATTCATACTAAAAGTGATGCATCACCTGATTCAGGCTTGTTAACTTTAGGTATTACTTACCGTTTAGGTTCTCCAGCAGTTGCTGCTCCAGAAGTTGAAGTTAAAACTCAAGAAAACCGTTATGTATTAAACGAAGATGTTCTATTTGCTTATGCAAAAGCTGATTTAAAACCAGAAGGACGTCAAGCACTTGATAACCTATTAACATCTCTTGTTAAAATTAACCCAACTCAAAGTGCAATTGTTGTAATTGGTCATACTGACCGTATTGGTTCAGACAGCTACAACCAAAAACTATCTGAACAACGTGCACATTCAGTAATGAAATACCTAGTAGAAAAAGGTGTTCCAGCTGATTTAATTAGTGCTCGTGGTATGGGTAAATCTCAACCAGTTACAGGTACTAAATGTAATGCACTTCGCGGCGCTGACTTAAAAGCATGTTTAGCACCAGATCGTCGTGTTGAAATTGAAGTTAAAGCACGTAACGTTAAAGAAGTGAAAGTGATCGACTCAACCAATTAATTTTGATTGATTTAATCACTAAAACCCGGCTGATGCCGGGTTTTTTATTTATAAGATTTGGTTAGTAACTAAATAATATATCACCTTCGATCTATAAATTACCCACAAAAAAGATTATAATCAGTACTGTTTTGTTAGTAATTATAATTAAAGGGGTTATTGTGCCTACCGCTATTTGGCAAGATTGTCTTTCTCAATTACAAGAAGAACTTCCGACAACTGAATTTAATTTATGGATTCGGCCATTGCAAGCGGAAATGGTTGATAATAAACTTTACATCTATGCCCCAAATAGATTTGTGCTCGATTGGGTTCGAAATAAATATCTCTCAACTATCACACAACTATTAAATAAACATTTCAATAACGATTCTTTAAAGCTATATCTTGAAGTTGGCTCTACGTTATCAATTGATAAAAAAGTCAAAAAGGAACAACCGAAAGCTGATCTGGCTCCGGCATGGAAAACAACTAAAGAAAATAATAGTAACTATAATTATCATTCAGGAATCAATCAAAAACATACCTTTGATAGTTTTGTAGAAGGTAAATCTAACCAACTTGCTGTCGCGGCGGCAAAACAAGTGGCAGAAAACCCAGGTAAAGCCTATAACCCATTATTTTTATATGGATCAACAGGTTTGGGCAAAACACATTTATTGCATGCAGTTGGTAACCAAATAATTGAAGAACAAAATAATGCAAAAGTTGTTTATATGCATTCGGAACGATTTGTGCAAGATATGGTCAAAGCATTACAAAATAATGCTATTGAAGAATTTAAAAATTACTATCGATCAGTTGATGCGTTATTAATTGATGATATCCAATTTTTTGCCAATAAAGAGCGTTCACAAGAAGAATTTTTTCATACTTTTAACTCATTATTAGAAGGTAATCAACAAATTATCTTGACATCTGATCGCTATCCGAAAGAAATAAATGGTGTTGAAGATCGTTTAAAATCACGTTTTGGTTGGGGGCTAACAATAGCAATAGAACCACCAGAGCTTGAAACTCGCGTTGCGATACTAATGAAAAAAGCAGAAGAAAATCATATAAAGTTACTTGAAGAAGTAGCATTTTTTATTGCTAAACGCTTACGTTCTAATGTACGAGAACTAGAAGGTGCATTAAACCGAGTCATTGCCAATGCTAATTTTACAGGTAAAGCGATAACGATTGATTTTGTTAAAGATGCGTTAAAAGATTTACTCGCATTGCAAGAAAAACTTGTGACTATTGAAAATATTCAAAAAACTGTGGCGGAATATTATAAAATTAAAGTATCAGACCTATTATCTAAACGCCGCTCTCGCTCTGTAGCAAGACCTCGTCAAGTTGCGATGGCATTAGCTAAAGAATTAACCAATAAAAGTTTACCTGAAATTGGTGATGGATTTGGTGGCAGAGATCACACTACAGTTTTACATGCATGTCGAAAAATTGCAGAATTAAAAGAAGAAAACAATGATATTAAAGAGGATTATTCCAATTTAATTCGAACATTATCAACTTAAAAAAGAATCAACATTATGAAATTTATTATTGATCGCGAAAAACTTATCAAACCACTGCAACTTGTCAGCGCACCTTTAAGTAGCCGTCCAACGTTACCCATTTTAGGTAATTTATTATTACAAGTGAACGATAATACTTTATCAATGACAGGCACCGATCTTGAAATCGAAATGATTGCGCATTTACCTTTAACCGAAGCAAATGAACCGGGTGCAACAACAGTTCCAGCAAGAAAATTCCTCGATATCTGTCGAAATTTACCCAATAATGCGCAAATTTCGATAACCGTTGACGATAATCGATTAATAATTCAATCGGGTCGAAGTAAATTTTCCTTAGCGACCTTACCTGCTAGTGATTTTCCTAATTTAGAAAATTGGCAAAGCGATGTTGATCTTGCAGTTCCGCAAAAAACAATAAAACGACTTATTGATGCTGTTCAATTTTCAATGGCTAATCAAGATGTAAGATATTACTTAAATGGTATGTTATTTGAAATTGAAGACGGTCTATTAAAGACAGTTGCAACTGATGGGCATCGTTTAGCCGTTTGTGCTCAACCAATTGGTCAAAATATTGCTAGCCCTTGCTCAGTCATTATGCCAAGAAAAGGGGTGATAGAACTTGCAAAATTAGTTGCCGATAATGAAGAACTGATTAATATGCAAATTGGTAATAATAATTTACGCGTTAATCTTGGCGATTTTACCTTCACTTCAAAACTCATCGATGGTAGATTTCCCGACTATAAACGCGTATTACCTAGAAACCCAGATAAACCACTTGAAGTATCCTGTGATGAATTAAGAAATGCATTATCTCGCGTGGCAATTTTATCCAACGAAAAATTTCGTGGAATAAGATTATACGTACATAATGATCAGATAAAAATTACGGCCAATAACCCAGAACAAGAAGAAGCAGAAGAATTAATTGATGTTAAATATCAATCATCAGAGCTCGAAATCGGCTTCAATGTCACCTATTTATTAGATATATTAAATACTCTAAGATGTGATAGCGTACAACTTTTATTAACTGATGCAACATCCAGTGTTCAAATTGAAGATATAAATGATCAATCTGCCACATATGTTGTCATGCCAATGCGCTTATAATCATAACTTCTCTTAGCTTCTGATCCCAGTCGGAAGCCTTATTTTATACTATATGACAATTTCACAAATCAAAATTCATCATTTTCGTAATATTGATCATGCCGAGTTATCGTTATCTCGGCATTTTAACTACATCATTGGTGATAATGGTAGTGGAAAAACTAGCCTACTTGAAGCAATATACATGCTTGGGCATGGCCGGGCATTTAGACATATTCAATCCAATCGAATTATACAACATGAACAACCTGAATTAATTTTATTTAGCCAAATTGAATCTGCCAATCAACAAACACGCACAATTGGCTTATCAAAAACACGCAATAATGAAAACAAAATAAAAATTGATGGTGATGAAGGTTTTCGGCTCACTGATTTAGCAAAACTATTGCCTATTGAACTCATTACGCCAGAGGGTTTTGATTTACTCACTGGTGGTCCTAAATATCGACGAGCTTTTATCGATTGGGGCTGCTTTCACCATTACCCTGAATTTGTCTATCTTTGGAACAATTTAAAACGATTATATAAACAGCGTAATGCGTTATTAAAACAATCTTATAACTATAACCAACTATTACCTTGGGATAAACAGCTAGTCCCAGTTGCTGAAAAAATAAGCCAGATTAGAGCGGATTATACTCACCATATTTTTCCAAAAATTATAAAAACCTGTGTAGATTTTCTACCTGAATATCAATTAAATTGCCTGTACTATCAAGGTTGGGAACACAGCAGTGATTATGCAGAAATACTTTACAAGCAATTTGAACGAGATAAATTACTTAATTATACCTCGCTAGGTCCACATAAAGCAGATATCAAATTGCGAGTTGACAACATTCCCGTTGAAGATCTTTTATCACGTGGTCAGTTAAAACTACTCATGTGTGCTTTACGTTTATCACAAGGTGAGTATTATTCAAAACAAACAGGGCAATCATGTATTTATTTAATTGATGATTTTGCTTCTGAACTTGATAACAATAAACGAAATCTATTAGCAAAACGTTTAAAACTTGCAAATTCACAAGTGTTTATTACAGCCGTTAACCAAGACCAAATAACCCAGATGATCGATGAAAATGATAAGATTTTTAACATAAAATCTGGTATAATTTCATAATTGTACGAAACGATAAAAGAAATTAAATAGGTCAAAAAATCCATGTCTAACTCTTATGATTCATCTAGTATTAAAGTGCTTAAAGGGCTTGATGCAGTCCGCAAACGTCCTGGTATGTATATTGGAGATACCGATGATGGAACAGGCCTTCATCATATGGTTTTTGAAGTCGTTGATAATGCCATTGACGAAGCATTAGCAGGTTACTGTAACCATATCGAAGTAATCATTCATCCTGATAACTCTGTATCCGTTCGTGATGATGGACGCGGTATTCCAACGGGTATACATAAAGAAGAAGGTATCTCAGCAGCTGAAGTCATCATGACTGTTTTGCATGCTGGTGGTAAATTCGATGATAATTCCTATAAAGTATCGGGTGGTTTACACGGTGTTGGTGTTTCGGTAGTTAATGCTTTATCTGATAAATTAGAACTTGTCATTTATCGTGAAGGAAAAATACACAAGCAAACCTATCATTTAGGTGTGCCAGAAGAACCGCTTAAAGTTATTGGTGAAACCACTGAATCAGGGACTTATGTTCGTTTTTGGCCAAGTCCAAAAACGTTCACCAATATTGAATTTGTCTATGAACATTTAGCAAAAAGGCTACGCGAACTATCATTTTTAAACTCTGGTGTTTCTATTAAACTCATTGATGAACGTACAGGTAAAAGTGAGCACTACCATTATGAAGGTGGTATTAAAGCATTTGTAGAATATTTGAATAAGAATAAGAATCCAATTCATCCTAAAATATTCTACTTTAGTACTGAAAAAGATAATATTGGTGTTGAAGTTGCATTGCAATGGAACGATGGTTACCAAGAAAATATCTACTGTTTTACTAATAATATTCCTCAACGTGATGGTGGTACCCATTTAGCCGGTTTTCGTGGTGCTATGACTCGTACACTAAACAATTACATGGAAAGCGAAGGGTACAGTAAAAAAGCAAAAATTAGTGCCACCGGTGACGATGCACGTGAAGGGCTTATTGCTGTCGTATCTGTCAAGGTTCCCGACCCTAAATTCTCATCACAAACTAAGGACAAATTGGTTTCATCAGAAGTTAAATCAGCAGTGGAATCGGTTATGGGTGAAAAGTTAACCGAATACCTACTTGAAAATCCTTCTGATGCGAAAATTGTTGTCGGTAAAATTATCGATGCAGCCAGAGCGCGTGAAGCAGCACGTAAAGCACGTGAAATGACTCGACGCAAAGGCGCATTGGATTTAGGCGGTTTACCTGGCAAACTTGCTGACTGCCAAGAAAAAGATCCTGCTTTATCTGAACTTTATTTAGTGGAAGGGGACTCTGCGGGCGGTTCAGCCAAACAAGGACGAAACCGTAAAAACCAAGCAATTTTACCATTAAAAGGTAAAATTCTAAATGTTGAAAAAGCTCGCTTTGATAAAATGCTCTCTTCTCAAGAAGTCGCAACATTAATTACAGCATTAGGTTGTGGGATTGGTCGTGATGAGTATAATCCAGATAAAATGCGATATCATAGCATTATCATCATGACCGATGCCGATGTCGATGGTTCACATATTCGCACATTATTACTCACGTTTTTCTATCGTCAAATGCCAGAAATTATTGAACGTGGTTATGTTTATATCGCACAACCTCCACTCTATAAAGTTAAAAAAGGCAAACAGGAACAATACATTAAAGATGATGATGCAATGACACAATTTCAAATTGCATTAGCATTAGAAGATGCCTCATTACATGTTAATGATCATGCACCAGCACTTGCTGGCGAAGCGCTTGAAAAACTGATTGCTGAATATCAAAAAGTTGAAAAACTCATTACCAAAATGGAACGTCGTTACCCTAAAGCGTTACTTTCTGAATTGGTTTATCATGATGTTTTAGATGAAAGTATTTTACAGAATCAACAATCAGCACAACATTGGGCTAAAACCATTATTGATAATTTAGCCAGCAAAGAACAACACGGTAGCAGTTATCGCTATTCAGCAGACTACAACGATAAAACACAATTATATGTGCCAATAATTAAAGTAAGAACACATGGTGTTGATAATAACTATGCATTAGATCAAGTGTTTATTCATAGTAATGAATACCGTAATATTTGTCATTTAGGTGCGCAATTAAAAGGTTTACTGGAAGATGGTGCTTTCATTCAACGAGGTGATCGCAAACAGCCAGTTAACTCATTTGAAGAGGCAGTAGATTGGTTAATTCGTGAATCTCGTCGTGGTTTAACCATTCAACGCTATAAAGGGCTTGGTGAAATGAACCCAGAACAGTTATGGGAAACAACTATGGATCCAACCAGCCGTCGCATGTTACAAGTGACCATAAAAGATGCAATCGAAGCTGATCAGCTGTTTACTACCTTAATGGGAGATGAAGTTGAACCACGTCGCTTATTTATTGAAGAAAATGCGCTAAAAGCGGCTAATCTTGATTTTTAACAGCCTATCAGCCCTATTACAGATAACAAAAAACCAGATAAACATCTGGTTTTTTTATAGTGATTAATAGTGATGGCTAAAGCAAATTAGCCTTATTTTGTAAGATAAGTTAATGCCTTAATACTTTATTATTGTCTTTATTGGCAAACAGGTCTATTTATTTTCAAATCAGACACCGCATTGTTCATCTGTTTAATCATATCTTTTGGACTCTGAGCGATATAGACCTTCCCTCCTGTCATATCCGCAACACAATCAATTTTATGTTCGCCTGCTATATCGACAATGTTAATTTTTAATTTTGGTTTCTGCGTCGAAATATAATTCGCTAAAGTACAAATATTATTCCTTGAACAGCTATCTTCACCATCACTGATGATCAAGATATAATCATTACGATTCACACCATCTAGCATACTACTCGCTTTTTCAAGTCCGCTATAAAGTGGTGTTCCACCCCCACCTGCACCTGATGGATTAAGTCTGGTGATATTATTTTTTAAAATACTACGACCAGCATAATCATAAAATTGCGTAAAATTTGCCGCCGGACAGCGATTTAACGTGACAAGCGATATACCAATATTGGGTTGTATTTTATCGATACTCGATAACGCTACGCTTTTACTTGTTGATAAACGACTGGGTAAACGCGTCATTTTTTTCTGATAATCAACTTTTTCCTGTTCGGACATATTACGAGGATAACCATAAGACAGGTATTGAAAAAATTGCTCAACTTCTGCTGGCGATTCAGCTAAAGTTGCAGTCATCGATAGGGAATTATCAAACACAATAACCATTTTCGATGGATTTGGATTGTTCTTTATCTCATCTTGAGTGATACAATTAGGCGGATTTTTAACCTTAGGTTTTGGTTTAACTTTGGGTACTTCTTGAGTATTAATGATAGGCTCTGGCTCTATAGCAGGTACGGGATCAGGTTCTGGCGTAGCGACAACTTGCGGCGCTTTCGGAGGTTCCACTACCGGTGCCGGCTTAGATACAGGTTCAGGTTTATTGACTAATACTGGCGGAATAATAATTAACTCAGGTACAGATTGCACCTTGTTTTCTGGTGAAGATGGATAAAAAATGTACCACAATAGGCTCAATAATCCTAGTAATAGCAATGCCAAAATTAACCAGTACCACCAACGCCAAAATGATTTTGAAACCGTAACAGGGGGAATAACCGGTTGCGATAAAACGGGTTTTGCTAGATCGAAAATAATAATGGGTTCATCATTAATAACAAAAATTTGATTGGCTAAATTTTTTATTCTAGGCAACCATAAAGCTACCAATTTTTGTTGTTCATCATTTAAAGGAATTGATTTAATCGCCGTTTCAATATCATTAATTCGCGTGGTTAATGTATCTTTTATTTTTTGCTTATGCGATTCATCTGCAACATGATCAATTAATATCGGTTGCCCTTCAAGATGAGTATACCAACCTAAATAGTCATTGTTACTCATAAGTTTAGGTATAGCAAAAATAGAAAAAGTGCGTTCTGTCAAATGCGGTTTTAACAACGATAACATTAAGGAGTATTGCTCCAATAAAGCCAACTTAGTTGAATCATTATGATCAATTGAAATCCGGGTTATTCGTTGCATTATTCACGCATTTCCTTCTATTTTGAACGTATAATAAACAAGCTATTAACTCAAGGCTGTTTTTATCAACAACATCAAAAATTTATTATCGCTTTACACTACTCACAAATCGGTTTACTAATATTCATATCAGACACAGCATGATTCATTTGATTGACAATTTCTGTTGGATTTTGTGCAATGTAAACTT
Source organism: Gilliamella sp. B2838 (assembly GCF_026536185.1). Taxonomy (NCBI): domain Bacteria; kingdom Pseudomonadati; phylum Pseudomonadota; class Gammaproteobacteria; order Orbales; family Orbaceae; genus Gilliamella; species Gilliamella sp. B2838. The sequence goes on along the minus strand of NZ_JAFNOO010000009.1, from coordinate 106,255 downwards.
TACCACCAGTACTTTGAGCAACACAGTCAATTTTATGTTGCCCTGCAATGTCGACAATATTAATTTTCAAACGTGGTTGCTTAGCCGCTATATTACTCGCTAAGGTACAAATATTACTTTTAGTACAATTATCATCACCATCACTAATAATTAAAATATAGTCATCACGATTTACGCCATTAAGTAATTTACTGGCTTGTTGTATACCACTATAAAGTGGCGTTGCGCTGTTATATTCTAACGGATTTAATTTATTGATTTTATTTTTTAACTTTGATCGATTAGTATAATTATAAAATGATGTGGTTTGAGCGACAGGGCAACTTGTAAGTGTCACTAATGCGATATCAATATTTTGCTGTATTTTATCAATTGTGGATAGTGCCACTTTTTTACTACTTGATAAACGATTAGGTAACCTAGTCATCTTTGCTTCATAAGCGTTGGCTTGACTTTCTGACATGGAATTCAAATTAGTTTTTAAATATTGATCTATTGCGGATTTTGACTCCATTAATGTCAATGTCATTGATGCTGAATTATCAAATATTATTACCATTTTAGAGGCGTCATTATTATGGGCGACGTCTTCTTTTCGAATACAATTTTTAGCTACTGGCTCAGGCACAGGTTGCTGAACAACAGGTTCAGGCTCTTTCGTCGGCGGTTCAACAACAGGAGCTGGTGGCTTGTTAACTAACACAGGCGGAATAATTATTAACGCCGGAATAACATCAGGCTTTTTATCTTTATTAAATGGGCAAAAAAAGTACCCTAACACACCTAAAAGTCCTAATAGCAATAATGCCAACAATAACAAATACCACCATCGCCAAAATGATTTTGGGGCAACCACAGGAGGAACCGGCGTAGGTTTGGGTAAAATTGGTTCTTCAAAAGAATTAATAATGACAGGTTCACCATTAACAAGATAAATTTGATTACCTAAACTTTTAATTCTTGGTAACCAAGACGAAACTAATGTTTGTTGCTCACTATCTAAACGCATTGACTTAACGGATAATTCAATATCGTTGATGCGTGTTTGTAACGTTTCAGTAACTTGTTTCTTCACGAGCTCATCATTAACATCACTCAGTGAAGTAGGCTGTCCTTGAAGTTCGGTGTACCAACCTAAATATTGATTATCATCAATTAATCGAGGTATCGCGAGAATTGAAAATGATCGCTGAGTTAAATTGGGCTTTAACAACGATAACAAAGAATTATATTGATCCAATAAAGCCATTTTTTGTGAGTCATTATGGTCAACTATAACCCTTGCTATTCGTTGCATGCGCAATATATTCCTTAATTTTAACTTTTCAAATAAATAATACTGTTCAAGTTTTCAGATAGCTAAATATTTAGTGCTTTCTGTAATTGTTGAAGTTTTTTATTTAATTTATCCAGTTCGACCTGTTTTTCTACTTCTGATTTGTTTGATTTATTTACTTGATTATACTGTTGCTCAATGTCATTAACTTGTTTTAATAAATCGTCACGACCTTTCGCTTTTGCTTTTATTTCGCTCGTTAATTTAGACAGATCTTGCTTTAACTTCTGCTGCTGAGCTTGTTTCTGTTTTACACTCAACGTAGTATCGTTTTTCTGTTTTTCGATATTTGCATAAATCTCTTTAAATTGTTGATTAGCCCTTTGTTCGTTCTCAAGAATTTGTTTTTTCTGATCAATTCTAGCCTGATAATTACCGGAATAATTGCAACTTATTTTATCCATAATACCGATATTAGTATTTTTAGGATCACATTGTTCTGGAGTTGTAGAACAGCCGGCGAGTAAAGCAAGCGATAAAATAGAGATAAAAGATATTTTTTTCATAATTAACCAACCTTAACAGCTGAGCGTTGTTGAGTAACTAAATTCACTTGTTTTTCAAGTGCTGCTATTTGTTTATGTAATTGACCGATTTCTTGATCCAATCTAGTGACGTTCACACCGGATCGTTGTTCCTGAACAGACAGGTTAACCCAATCATTTTCAACTTTCTTAATTCGTTTTAATTTATCATTTAAATAAGCAATATTCGCGTCGATTTGAGTTAACTCTTTCTGAGCCTGCTTTTTATTGACACTTTCGCTTTTTATTTGTTGATTTAAAGCGTTAAGCGTAGCTAAATTTCTATCCACAACATCTTTAGCACTTCGTGTAATTGATTGCACTTCTGCGGTGTTTTGTTGAACATCTTGAATATAGGCATCAATGCGCGCCTCAGCATTAGCATATTCTGCTCGTTTTTTATCCAGATAATAATTTCCGCCCATCATTACTCCACAACCAACAGCGGCAGAAGCAAGGCATGCAGCAGGTTTTCCACCTAATAACACACAGCCAAGCCCACTAATACCTGCACCTATGGCACAAGATTGCCATGCAGATTTACTAAAAAATTCAGCAGTTGAACCTTTAGTTAATTCAGGATCGACATTTTTTGTACTCGCTCCGCCAGATGTAGATTGACAACCTGCCAAAACTAGAGAAATGCATAAAGCAAGTGTACCTATCATTTTGTTCATTATTTCTTTCCTTTTATCTCATTACAAGATTGCAGCCAAGTTGTTCTTTCAATCTTACCAGACTCAATATATTGATTAATATGTTGTAAATAAAGTTTTAAGTAATCACTCATATTCGCTTTACCACTGTTTTCTAAAATAAATTGCGTGGGCTTTGCTTGCTCATCAAGAGTATTTTTTTCATAGTTTGATGCAGTATTAACAATGGTGTCAGCATAATATTTTAAAATAAAGTCTCTGGCATTTTTCGACTCATCAAGAACGTGTTTTAAATTATTGAGTTTTTCGGGTGAACACACACCGTCATTATTAACATTTTCTGAATCTTTTGTTTCACAAACTTCATTATTTATGGTGTTATATAAATTATTATTATATTCAAATTTACTATTTAAGTCAGAGACATTTGCACACAAAAAAGCGCCTAACTGTAGCGCGGATTGAATTGAGCGGTTTCGCTGTTCGTCGCGAGCTTGATTGGCACTACGTAAAAGGGTATTTAGTTGATTGAGTTCTTTTTTAGTCTTTTCATCTTCGACTTGTTTAGTGATTTTTTCAAGCTCACTCACCACATTTTGTTTTTGATTTTCTTCCGCTTCTGAGCCTAATTCATTCCATTCTTTGTCTAATTCTTTGATAATATCGCTACTAGACATCACTTCAGTTGTATAGACCACTCGAAAACCGACATCCATACTTTTATAAGCACCTTTATCATCGTAATACGGTTTTTCAATACGAAAAGCAGTGGTGATTGACGATTCAGGTGTCAAATAACTGCCACCTCTAACCGTCATACCACCAGGTTGACCATGATAACGATCAAGTTTATTCATACGAAAAGAATCAAACATCATTTCGCTAGCATTGCCTAACATATCATAAAGATCAACAGGATTAGGCTGTAAGCGTCCAATAAGCTGTAATTTACCATTGGCTGATTTTGCACCAGAAAACCATGCATAATTTTCTAAATTTGCCGTCATTGGGAAACGCATTTCACGGAACTCAGAATCTGTCACTTTTGACCCTCCACGAGCTGCATATTCCCATTCGGTATTATTAGGTAGACGGATATAACCTTTCGGTAAGGTATTAGCGTTAATCTTCGACTGATTTTCAATCAACCAACGATTATATTTATCAGTAAAAGCAACAGCATCAAACCAACTAATGTTGGTAATAGGAAAGGTAAGTGCTAGTTTTGCTGTGGGGCAAGTATCACTCATGACAGCTTGATATTGCAAAGCGGTTATTTCATATTTGCCAATCAAATAATAACGCTCTTTTCCCTTTTCAGAAAAACTACCAGAAATATAATTGGGGGTTGCATATTCGGCAAAACCGAGCTCTTTTTGATTACTGCCTAAAATAACTTTAATATCATCTAAAGGCTTATTCGTTGGTGTATAGATTTTTTTCATTACCAAACTACCATCACATGGCATAGGCAAAATAACATCATCTTTTGCTGGTTTTGGATTGAAAAAATTACTATTCCAAGGTTCAGCATAGCAACTTAACGGAAATAAACTGATAGTTAATCCCCAAAAAGCAATTTGTTTTAAGTTACGCTTCGCGTAAACTTTCTGCTGGTTGGATCTTAATAGCACGTCGACCTCCTATGGCTGCAACGACACCTGAAATAACTATACACAACAAAAATGCAATGATAAGGTGGTAAAATTGTAAGCGACTTACAATTGGTTGTGAAATCAAATTTTTACCTAACACAGCATTAAAGGCATAATTGCCTAATAAAAATAACACAAAGGAAACGAAAAACGCCAAACAACTCAAAATAACGGCTTGATTGATTAAATACCCCATTATCGCTTTGGATTGGAAACCAAGTAATCGCATAAAAGCAATATCTTTGCGCTTACGTTCAATATTTGATAGAAACGAACCCGCAAACGATAAAATACAACCTAGTCCTGCGGTTATTGCAATCACGCTAAAAATAAAATTGAGTACCCGATCAATCGCCTTAACATTTTCAATGACATTAGACTGCGTGCGTGTTTCGATGTTCTTTTCTCTTAATTTAAACGATAATGGTGCTACGTTATCTAACGAATTGGCATAAATGCGAGCCCTTGCAAATAATGAATGGGGTGGCGGATTATTTTTACCGGTATTAGTTGCAAATAATTCACTTTGATAGCCATCATAAAAATTTTCCATTGCAATGAGTAAATCTAAACTGACAAACGCAGCAGCACGACTATAGCGATTGTCAGGAATAATACCTTTGACCTCTAATTCAATTGATCCTTTCTCGAACTTGCCATCTAATTGACGGGTAATAAATAATTTTATATGACTACCCACAGTTACTTGCAATTTTTCCGCTGATAATGCACTTAATAAAATTTGAGTTTTATCATTAATAGAAGGCAAATCCTGTGTAAGCGGATCGCCACTCGCTGTAGGAATAATTTCAGCACTGCTCACAAAGTGGCTTGAATCTTTGACTAGATCGGCTTGAGTATTAAGCGAACGCGTTAAAGGAATCACAAAGCCAGTTTCAGGTTGTTTTTTTATCCAGTCAAACATGGCATCATCCAGATTTAAATTACCCACAATCTTTATCTCTAAATTTTGTGGATCATTAAGTAGTTGCTGCCGTAGCTGCGAAACTACGCCATATTTTAAGCTGAACAATAACAATAATGGTGTAATGACCGATATGACCGATGCGATAATACAAAATGAGACTTTTTTGTCGTACCATAAATCAGACAATGATAACCGTATGATTAGCAACCATTTTAATATCATTTTACTCATCGACGCATACCTTGCTTTGTAATGGTAAAAAAACTGATGATTGTGGAGAGTTTAATTTGGCCGATAAAGTAAATAAGCCTTTACTTTCAATACGTTGCCAATCATGCGTAACAATCATCGCGGCAATATTATCTTGTTTTGCCTGTTCAATAATCAAATCAAACAGTAAATTGGCGTTATATGGATCTAACGCTGAAGTCGGTTCATCAGCGAGTAATAGTGCTGGTTTATGAATAATCGAACGAATAAACGATGCTCGTTGCCTTTCACCAATTGATAACTGCTTAGGATATTTACTGAGTAAATGTGCAATGTTAAGCTTGTCGACTAAATAATCGAATCTTGACATATCAACGGGTAGCTGAAGTAATTTAAGCGGTAATACAATATTTTCCCAAATAGTCAAAAACGGCAGTAAACCACCAGTTTGTAACATAAATCCTAAATAACGAGCACGAATAATCGCTAACTCATCGATATCATTACGGTGAATTAATTTAGCTATATCAATATCACTATTATCTAAAACTAATTTATAACAATCCAGCTCATCAGGTTTTAAAATCATGCCAATCATTTCAAGCAACGTACTTTTACCCGATCCGCTATCGCCTTGTATCACGACAACTTGCCCTGCGTTTAATGATAGCTCTGGCAGGCAAACGTTGAAAAAAGATTTGCCTGTAGAGCGAGAGATGGCTAATTGCTTTATTGTTAACATGAGCTTTACGGTAACATTTCTAATGGGATAGGATAAACATTATCACGAGCATCACTACCTTCAGCTAATGAAATCCAACGATCAACATCGGCATTACATTTCTGATAATAACGAATTTTGCTATTAAGATTACGAATAAATTTTTCTTGTTCAAGTCCACTCATGCTTTTCCAAGTATCTTGATCCAGTCCAGTAACATCACTTTTATAAGGAATATTATCCAAATATTCGCCAAGCAAACCTAAATCAGCAATTTTGGTAACTGAATCTGATTTTAGTTTACTTGGATCTTGCCCCATAGCTGCGGCAACAGAACGTAATTGTGAAAACATATCATCAGAAGAAATCAATCCATCATTAGCTGCATTAGCAATTTTACTAACCACATCACTTAAGTCACTCAATTGCGACTTAGTTAATAAAATCCGAGGCTCTGCTGTTGGTATTGTTGGTTTAACAAAATCTTTATCCGCAATCCACGCTTTAAAAACTGAAGGGGCTTTCGTTCCATTGGTATCACCTAAATAAGCAAGCTGCATTGCTTTACTCAATAATAATGCATCTTTTAGCATATCCGAATCATCATCTTTAGCATTAAGTGCATTACCTACAGATGCTTCACCTTTATATGCTAATTTCACTTGTTCAGACAACGCATCAGCTAATAAATCAACCTTCTTACCAAATTCTTGAACATCACCAGCATTAACAGGGTAATAAAGTGATTTATGAATAAAATCATTGTAGGTTAAATCAGAATATTGCGCGGCAGCGACTTGATGATCTTTTTCACCACTTGGTGTTTTTAAATGCAGTGCATAAATAGCAACACCTTTATGCTGAGCTTCAAGCCTTAATTGTGCAGCATCCATACCGGTGCTAGACAGTTTATCGTCACCAGGAATGGCACTAGCATCAGTAATTAAAATCATATATCGCGCGCCAAAACTATTCCAATTGATATCATTTAGCGCTTGTGCAACACCTGCATAAGAATCTTCTGCAAAATAAGAAGTTGAAACAGTCGCTTGCTTGAGTGAAGCACTTAATTTCATGAACTCTTCTTTATTTTGAACTTTATTAGGATCAACAAAAATTTTAGAAACAAACTCCAATTTATCAGACGCTTTTAAACTAGAACGGAACGATACTAAACCAAATTTAACCTGATTTTGTAAGTGTTCCTTTTCAATATGTTGATAAACACGTTCAACTGCCTCTTTGGTTCTCGAAATATAAGGATCCATTGATATGGTTGAATCAATGACAAAAACAATTGCAGCTTTAAATGGTACAACTTGATTGGCCGTATTATCATCCGAGCTTTGGTTATTAGTGGAGTTAGAATTAGTGTTATTTTTAACCAATTTATCTTGTTTACTCACTGAAGCGACTTCTAAAACTCGCTCATAAAAACCTTTACCATTCATCACCTCTTCACCTTGTAAAATAGGTAATAAATAAAAGTTTGTTTTAAAATCAATATACGCTTTCGGCTCTTGCGCCACAATTTCAGGCGTTGCTTTATCAGCGTTTAGTGAGTCTCGAATGGGTTTTAACAAAGTTTCGGGCTGATCTGAATCTACAATTTTGGTTAAAGCCGCTTTATCTTTAAAAAATAATAGAGGATCACGATCAACTGGATTGGTAAAAACCAATGTCATTTGCATATTCCATGCTATTGCACAGGAATTATTTATCCAACCTACTGTATTACCATATGAATCAGGTCCAATACTAAGCCACTCTTGATTATTATCTGTTTTTCGTTCATACACATAATACCGAGAAAAAGCAGGTAATGTAGCGCCTGTTGGATCCGTAATATTTTTTTTCAATTCACAAGTTGGTGTACTTAGCACTCGTTGATAAAGTGTTGTTTTACCCTCTTGTTTTAGTGGTTCAGCAGCTGAACTTATCAACGGCATACAGGCAAGCGTTAGACTGATAACTAATTTTGAAACGGCTATTTTTTTCATACCTGTGTTCCCCATTATTTTTGTAACTCGTCTAATCGTTCTTTAGCTAATGTATTATTCGGATCACGGTCTAATGCAGTTTCATACCAATAACTTGCTGTACCTTTATCTGCTTTAAAACAATTATTTGCTTGATAAAATTTTTCGTCATACTCTTTAGCATAAAGGAAAGCAATCTGACCATTTTGCTGGGCTTGATTTGCATATAGACGCTGAGCAATATTACATTTATCCGCCTTTTTTGCATCATTAATTAACTGGATAATTGCCTGAATATCAGGCTTGGTTTGTAAACACTGTTGAATAAAAGCCAGATCGTCAGTTGTGGTATTATTTAAACTGCATTGCGCATTAACTTGAGCTGTAGGTTCGACAGGTTGTGTTTTTTGAAACACTAAAAAATACCATGCAGCTAGGCCAAGACCAGCTAAAATCAATAGAACAATGATAATGGTGATAACCAAGCCTAATTTACTCTTCGATTTTTTTAACTGAGGAGTCTGAGCAATCTCTGGTTCAATTACTGTTTCGACGTCAAGTTTAACCGGCTCAATAAGGTCATCATTTTGCGTCTCAATGTTGGGGGTTTGTTCAGGCTCTTCAGGTAGTTCAACAAGTTCGGTAAGTGATTTGGTTTCAACCGATGGATTATCTAATGGCGGTTGAACAACATTTAATGCTGTTGAAGCAAGTACATCTTCGGCAATACTAACAACACCACCATCAATATAACGTTGGTTTTGTTTGTCGCGTAACTGTATTAGAAATCGTTTGGTATTGTCCTGAGATAATAACGAATCAACTAACCATTCACTCACATAACCACTAATTTGTTGGTTATCTACTGACAAATCGGCTATTGAATGCCAACACTTTTCGGGTCCCCATTGTTGCAAACCAGATAAATAATAACCATCTTGATTACGCTGTATAAGCATATCGATATCGGCACTACCATTCCACTTTTTTGCCGAAAACTTCGCAATTCCAGGTTTATAACCTTCTAATTCAATTCTTAATGCCATAGTACCCTCTATTTCGCCTCCCAATCACCAAGCTATTTTGTCATTCAGTAATCAATAACAAAACTTTCATTTAAAATCAGGAAGATCTAATATTATTTTTAGTTAATTTTTCAATCTTATTGTTATAACATTAATTTATATAAGCTTGCTTAAAACTAGCCAAAATCTCGCCCAGACGACTATTTTGTTCTTGACTAATTTCACGCCCAGCATGATGTCCAATGTTTTCTTGAGCAAGCATCGCAAATGCAATAAACCAATCGAATATTGCATACTGAGAATAATTTTTAGTTTTCTCATCTAATATAGGCAATGGATGCGATTGCTGATGCGTAAATTCAGCTACCGGTGAAGAAAAAATAGGTTTACCTTGATTCACCCGGCTCATTGGTATATCAACAGCTTGTCCCTGAACAAAACCAAGCCAAGCAATAAAATCTGCTAATAAAGTATGAATGGTGCTCACTTGTCTTGACTCAAGATCATCACGTTTACTACCCGTATTTTCATTATTTAAAATGCGATCAGTTAAATTTGCCTCAAGCTTTAAACGATTTGCAGCTGTGATTAACTCTTCGACGATAAAAGATAACGATTTCTGATGTAAACCAAAGAACTGCAAAACATGTTTATCTAATACCATATTTCTTAAATAATCCAACCAAGCGGTAAAAACTGTTTTGGCTAATTTTGACTCGGTAGGTAACGAAGATGTAAGCGTCACTTCAGACGAAAAGGTTGCATCAGAAAATAACTCAAAATCAGTATTTAAGCCAAAATCAGTTGATAAATCATCACTATTTGCATGCACATTATGAGTATCTTGAGTTGTTTCAGTATCAATATTACTCGTATGATAAAGCGCACGGATAGTTTGATCTGGCAGTTCTAAAGTTTTGAGTAATTCGCCAAGTAATAATGCTTTCCCTTGTAGTTCTTTCACTACATCAGTAATAATCTGTTTTTTCTTACTTAGTTCTTCATCACTATCAGCATGATACCAAGTATCAAAACGCATATTTATAATATAATCAATTTTTTCATTAAGCTGTTCTAAAATACGCTGTTGCTTAACTTCAGTAATGGCAACTTGTTCTAAATATTGGCTAATGCGTTCAATCCCACCATCATTTAGCTGCAACATAGCATCCCACGCATTAGCCGGTTGATTAACATATTGCTCAATATCAGGATTTTCAATAAATGTTTTTCTCAATAGCAACATTTTTTGTTGATAACTTTCGTTATAAGATAATTCACGATTGGAAGTGGCATCAACGTTTAAAAACGGCACATCAAAACCGGGTTTTCGCACTAAAAAAACATTATTGAATTTATGACCATTTGACCAATTTGTTAACCAATCATAATTACCAAAGCGCTCTAAAATAGTTTGTTGTAGTAACCCACCTTTACCCCAGCTATTTTTGAGATTATCTTCTGAAAGTATTAATGAGCTACCAATACGTTTATCAAACATGGTAATCGCCCATAATAATCCTGCTTTTTTTGTTGCTCTTTTTTCAGCTGTCTCACCTTGGGTTTTATCAATCCAACGTTCAAGCACGGGGCCGACATCGTTAACATCAGACTGTTTGTCTGATGGCGTACAGACAACCAGTACGTTCATTTCTTGATTATCAGTATATTTTTCAAAAAGATAAGCCACTTTACCTCGCAATAAAAGCTGAGCAATCGGGTTACCTTCTTTAACATCAGAGACAGAAATCAAATTCAAACGGCCGCGATACCCAGGAAAATCAAGCAAATCAACTTTTTCAAAAGTAGTAACCCGTGTTGGATTGACTAAAGGAAAAATCAGCTCAGCAGTCAAAAATGCTAATTGAGCGATAGATATTGTAGTTGGCTCACCATTTAGTGGCGTAATAGTGACTTGAGTATCGCGATCGGTATTTAATCGTTCAAGAATATCGACATTCATAATGCTATCAATTTGCGATTTAACACCATCATTATCTTTCACTAATACTGATAGTGGAGCATAAACAGTATCAACATGGTTTAAGCTGCTTAACGTTGTGGCGAGTTGGGTATAAGCCACAGTCAATTCGTTTATGCCACCCCATAACACCGAAAAAAGTTCACCTCGATCAAGTATTGAAAGATAGGGGAGTAATTGCATCGCCTTTTCCCAATAGCCGCCTTTCAATCCTTCTAAAGCATTGCCAAAATTTTCGGAAAGATAATCATAAAGATCAACAATATCGTCTTCGGTTATCCCACTAGTGCGCTCAGTTTGCTTCTTGCCTTCAAGCTGTAGAAGCAGCTGTTTCAATGAAGAGAATTCGATTTTATTCGTGATTTTTTGTTGATCAAAATCTTTAAAATAAGCATTAATTAAAATTTTTACAATTTCAATTTCTTGAAATAATCTTAATTCTAATGGGTAGTTGGCTATTCCCCCTTTGGCTATACGACTAAAACGGGTAACCAGTCCAGTTGCTTCTTTACCACTTCCAACAGGATTAACATGTTCAATAAAGTCTAACACTTGATTGTCAACAACTGTTTCAAGTTTACCGTTTTCACCGGCAGCTAATGCCGAGATAAGATAAGATTTACCCGCTTGCGATAACCCAAAAAAACCGACCGCCACAGATTTACTTGAGACATCACCCAATCTTTTGGCTGTATTACGTAAACGACGAAGATCAAGAATTAAGTTATCAGCCTCGCTATTCAATCGTTTGGATGAATCACGAGTCTGTTTCACCCATTCAATCGCTTGTGCTGACGCTTGATACACTTGATCCCAAGATTTAGGAAGTTGTTCATTTAAATTATTCATCGTTTTATCATTCCACTATCAAGCCAATATTGTGTACTTATTAATCCAGAATTAACCATTGTATTTAGGTTCAATTTGATATCCTGATTTTTATTACAAGCACGCCCATCAGAGGCTTTAACATCTTTAATATAAAAATTCTCAATGGTTTTTTGTCGACTTTTTATGCCTAATGTCACTTCTAATACCACACCTTCAGTACTCAAGCGTTTAGCCACTTCACTGTTTTCTATAGTTAAAATATAAATTGGTGACGCCGGCCAACGTTCGATTTCTAATTGCTTGAAACCTAGCCGTGTGGTGCCACGGATCTCAAAAGAGGTATCGGGAAAGTCATAATCAGGATCATCTAAATCAATATCTCGGTAATAAACATTTTCCTTTTTTATCATATTAAGATTATCTAAAAGACCAATATATTTAACTGTAGAATATAAATCGATATTTGATGATCTAAAATAAAAATTAGGTAAACGTAAATTTTTACTTAAAAAGCATAACATAGCCCCAACAGCCGCTGTTGTTTTAGGATCGTCAATACGTTCTTGTTTATGGAATGGATACCAACCACCAGTATAATAACCATGTAATGGTAAGATTCTTCCGGCTGGAATTGACAAGCGCGATCGAAAATAACTTTGTACACCAGGTAAACGTGACGGGCGACCGGTTAACAATAATACATCACATTGATAACAACTAATGATTTCAGACAGCGCGTCAAACGTTTTACAAATATTGTAATAATCACCACGTATAAATAAATAATGAATTCGTTTAAGATTAATCTCAATATTTAAGTCCAATACTGAAAAAGTAGGATTATTCAGTGCTCGCCGAATCGGTTCATTAATAAAATTAAGCACATGATCAGTCATGACATTATGCTGTAATAGCTCCCTAAAAGTAGCATTATACACATGTTGCTCGGCATGCAGCGGATCATAAAGCTCATACCTTTTTAGTACTTGCAAACCTAATGGCGTAAATAACTGTAAAGTTAATTGTTGACGTAATACCGCATCTTGAATAGAAAGCTGCTGAGAACCAATAATTGCTGATAAAATTGGATTAGGATCAGTAAGCCCAGCTTGTTTTAAGCCATTAGTCAAAGCTGTGAGTACAGTGTCTTGAATAATATCAAGTAAAATATCATCGCCCGCCACTTTAAAGCCATCACGAAAACGTTGAATTGGAACAATATAAGCATTACTGCTATTGATTTGCTTGCTGGTACCGTAATCAAGCTCATAATCATTTATGACTAAATCAGTAGTACCACCACCAATATCTACTGTTGCAATTGTGAGCTTTTGTTTATTGGTTTTATCTGGACGTACCATTGATGCAATAAATTCTTCACTGCGCCCATTGTAATTATTTTGTGTTTCGTTAAATAAATATACAACTTGTCCACAAGTTGCTTCATCCCATTGAATATAAACTTCAGGGATGTTTGGCCAAACACTTTTTAATTGTTCTGGATTATTAAAATCAATATTATCATCAGAACTATCCCAACCAAGACTTTTCCATACAAGTCCAATAGCTTGGTATACACAACTTTTAAAAATGGCTTGTTCTGGTTTTGGCATTGCAGGTGGAATAGTCAAAATAATAGAACGTAGGTTACGCGGCGTTTTAGCGTGTTCGAGTTTATTACGTTGCGCAACGCTATTCATCTGCATTAATGCATGCATCAAAACTTCACAGAGCATGAATGTCATTAACGAACTTCGCGAATATTTTGGATGAAAAACCGGCATTTTGCGATCAAACTCTTCCTCAATATCATTACTTAAAATATGTAGTGCTTCACCATATTCGTTAATTAAACTCGAAAATGGTTCAGCGGTAGCAAAGGGTTCATGATCACTTTTTACATAATGGGAATTAAAACGCCAACCTTGCTCATATTTATCTTGATCCCATAAATAGCGTTTAGGGCTAGAAAGGCCAGTAGCACCTTCATTGCCTTCTCGTTGACTTGCTAAACGGCTTGCCTCAGTCCCAACACGAACAATACTTGGCCAACGGAATGTGTCTCGTCTTCCACTTTGTAACGAAAAATGTTCCTTACCAAAAAAAGTTTGCGCAAATTCAACACGGCTTTCGAAAGGTTCATTATAGATATGCTCAGGCTGACCTAAATCACGAATCTCAAGCTCATAACGACGATTTAAGCTATCTTTATCTTGCACATGATCTTCAATCAATATTCCACAAGTACGTGAATTACCCACGTCAAGAATCATATCAACAGGTATTGATTTAATCACATCATCTTTAGCATTTGATACAATCTTAATAGTTGGTAATTGTAATGAATCAGCAAGTAAATTGATGATATTTAGATAGTGTCCATAATAAGCTTTATTATTAATTTCTGTATTAATATCATCTTTATGTATTTTTAAACGATCAGTTTGAGGCGCTAGCTCTTGAAACAAATCAATTAGCCAGCTTGTTACCCATTTAAGTTCTAAATACCATGAGACGTGATCTGAACGATGTGCCAAACTAAATACCGCTCCAGTTTTAACATCATTTTCGGTAGGCGCTAAATAGATCACATCTTGCATATTGGTGAAAATTTTAGTATCAAATGCAAAGGTGATGCGATGGGTATTGCCATCAGGATCTTCACCCTCAGGGATACTGACAATTCGCACGCGGCTCCAATTATGCGGTCCTTTATCAAAACGTTCTGGAGGAATCGATCTTAAGACAGGAATTGGCAACCAAATCCCATCATATAATTTTAGTGATTGCTCAACACTTATTTCTTGTGTTGGTTTAACCGCAAAAGATAAATCATCTGGCGCAAAAAATTTACCACTCTCGGCATTCTCAATCAGTCTTATTAATGCCCCGCTTTCAGATGGGTCAATAAAATAACCATTTAATTTACTGCGCCATTGATTATCTTTCCAATCTATCTTAAGTGCAAAATCAAGAAACTGAATACCACTATTCATAATAAGTGTGACTTCTTGACCATAATTGCGTAATTCTGGAAGCATATACTACCTTATTGTTTTTTCATAGTAATTGGGAATGTTTTCCCGTTATCATAAACCCCTTGGCAATCAGCTTGATTGTTTTTACCAGGCGTACATTGAATTTTTGGTAATTGATATTTACTATTGTCACTACACATTGCTTCAGTATTGCTGGCAATATTTAAATTCGACTTGTTAATACCGCTCTCTACTTTACCTACACACTTAACACCATCACTACGTGTTACGGTAACTTGACCATTACCTTCATTAAAGTCATAACTCAATTGTAATGGTTTGCCTGTAGCTTTATCTTGAATACCGCCTCCAACAGACCATTGACCATCTAAAAATTTAGTTGATCCTTGTTTAAGTTGATCTTGAGATAAAGCTAAATTATTAGTTTGATCTGGGTTAGTTCCTGTGCCTGTTTGCTTACCATCATCTAAATCGGGAGGAATTGATCCTTTGCTATTTTCATCTTTTTTATCAGGTTCATTAGTCGGCGACTTATCATCGTTATTATTTTGATTATCAACTTTATCTTTTTCTGAATGATTAACCTGCTCATCTTTATTTAACGTGTCTGAGTTTTGGTTAAGACTATTATCATCTTTAACATCATTAGGTAATGTAGCGGAATCAACAGGATTAACGGTGTTAGCTACAACATCACCATTCACTCGGGTACCATTGGCATCAATAATATCATGACCGTTGGTTGTTACTCCGTTAACCACTTTAATGTTTCTATCGATTACTTTATCAGTAGGTTCAGGATCTTTTTTATCTTGTTCCAGCTTTTCATCGGTAACAGTAGAAGAAGAAACATGATTATCTCTACCTAAATCAGCATTAATCGATACTACAGGGGATTGCCAACAGCCTCGAAGCCAAAAAATCGCCAATAAAAGTAATAATAGAGGCAGTAATGCAAGTAACCAGAGCCACCAGCGTTTCCACCATGGTTTGTTAATAGTGGCCGGCTCAGTAAATGTATGAGTGGCTGATGGAGTTGGTTGTTTGAATGATTCTAAACAATAAAATGGTGAATTGACTTGCGCAGTTTGCGGATAAACAAATCCCCAAAAAGTAATAACAGGTTTACCGTTAACAATATAGACAAATTGATTACTTGGAAATCGAATTGCCATCAAATTGGGTTCTAGGTCATCACTCTTATTGTTGGGATCATAAATCAAGCGACTAAAAAGCAGTTGATCGCCTTCTAAATTAGGGTTGCTTGCTAACTGTTTACCAAAATTCAATACTTTGTGTTCAAACTCTTTGAGTAAAATCAAAGCTGATTCTTGCTCTGATTCGCTCGCTGATGTCCAAGGTACAATATCATATTGCCCATCAGGTTGATCTGATTCAAAAGGAATGTACCAATCAATAATATTACCTTGATCATTACGTTGTGGTATAGCTAAACAATCGGCATATTGTTTACCTAATTTAATTCTAAACATTTCACGGATTTGCGCCGCAACAAGATAAGCGGCTTTTCCATCATGCCCAAGCATTTTGAAATCTTTAATATCACCACTTCGAAGTAATGTATTTACCATATATTCCTTTTTATCCCATTATTTTAATTATATTTATGTAACTCAATCAATTTCAACAAAAACCTAATTATAAACATAACCACACTACATGATAGTGTAAGTTTTTCATCGAATTTTTTTAGTCGACTAGGGTTAGTCAATAACAACGAGAACTTATTAAAAATAAATTAATCAAGTGATAGTCATTTACCTATCTAAAATATGTCTATTCTTGTTACATCTGGTATAACTATAACCTGAAAATTCTTTACAAAGAAATTATTTCATAAATTGCTCATCAGTTAATACACGTAGTGGTTGCATATCACTTTCACCTTTTATCACCAAAGTGGGATCTGAACGTAAACACGCGCCACCATAATGACCTCCAACAGTGAAAGTACAAACTTGTAAATATCGATCATCGACCTTAGGTAAACACCAAAGCTCTTGGTAAATATTTTCTTGCTTAGCAAATTGACCAACCGTTTTGCCTAGTGTTTGTTCTTGACTACTGACTAATTCAATATCACTACCGCGTCGACCGGCAATAGGTTTAATGGCATACCCTTTTTTGATAAGATCTGCATTAAGTTCAAACGTTGATTCTAATAAATAACGATGATTAGGAAACAATGACCATAGCACTGGTAAAATCGCTTTATTACTTGGTATTACTGTCCATAAAGGCTCAAAAACCGAGACTTCAGGTCTTAAAAGCACGTCAATTAATCGGACCGCATTTTCAGGATGCCAAGTACGAATCGGTAAGCCAGCAACTTGCGCCTCACTTTCTTGTCGCAGCTGCTCTAATACTGTTTCCCATGCCCATGTTTTCCATACACAAGTGACCTGCCTGTTTTCATCATCAACTAATTGCCCTTGCTTATCCCATTTTAAACCAGTTAAGCCTCGTAATATTTTGCTTTTAAAACCAGCTAAAGTCAGGGCTTTTTGCATAAACAAAGCGTGATAATTTTCCTCACTATCATTGTCTTGCATGATGTGTACAAAAGCTTGAGCATCACTATGCTTCCAACAGTTAGCAAGCGAATTGAGTAACCCTGCACTTGGATTAGTACCAATATTGAGTTCAGCTTGTACCGCCCATTTTTCCAAAATTTGCCCAGCTTCTGTATGACAAGATGCAGAATCTGCATTGTATTCATAGACTTTTAAACCGCGCTCATCCATACAAAAATCTAAACGACCTGTTATCATTTGATAGCGGCGCTGTTGCCATGAAAGCCTTAATCTTGGCCAAAGTATTT
This sequence comes from Gilliamella sp. B2838, assembly GCF_026536185.1. Lineage (NCBI taxonomy): Bacteria > Pseudomonadati > Pseudomonadota > Gammaproteobacteria > Orbales > Orbaceae > Gilliamella > Gilliamella sp. B2838. The sequence continues at coordinate 88,568 of NZ_JAFNOO010000009.1, read as the reverse complement.
CTGGAATATTAAAATTATTTAATAAATGATCGTCTTTTAGCACTTTATCCGTTGCATGCAAATACATCAAATGTAATTCATTCGTCGCACGGATTAATTCTTGTTCAGCACTTTCTGAAATAGTGAAGTAACGATAATGATCATCATGACTAATTGCATGGCCTGCGGCTAACACATAGGTGCTTTCTAAAGGATCTGACTCATCAAGCCATTTTTTTTCAAATTGTTCTTTATTCGTTATATGAGCACTATGAATTTGTAGTAAGGGTTTTGCTACTTCAGGTTGCGGTAAACTATGTTCAGTTTTATCTGTTTGAATCATCCAACCTAAAATTTTCGTATCATCAAAGGTATCGTGTAATAAATAACCTTCATTTGTTACTGTCATCTTAAGTTCACGCGTCCATTGTTGACCAATAGGTAAACGCGTATGTATCACATTTTGTTCAGCTATTCTAATTTTGTCATCAAATACTTCAGTAATAACTGCAACATGCCCCGTTCTATCAAATACGCCACCATCATCCCAGATTAATAATGAGCCTGCTTCGGGTATTTTTTTACTACCATTAGCAAAAGCTTGTAAAGGTAAAATAGCTTCATTAACCACTTGCCTTAAAAAGCGTAGTGAAAATATTTCGTGAGCCATACCAACATCAGTGAAAACAATCCCATAATTCAAAAACAAAAAGCGCCTTGCAAATTCGACACATTGCCACTTATAGCCCATATATTCGTATCCTGAATAACTACGAAAGGATGCATCATCAGGGTATTGTTCGGGATCTAATGTTTCATAATCTGAAGAATAAATGGCAACGCCGCCCGGTGCATAACCTAATAATGTGCCAAAGGGTTCTTTATTGTTGGACTGAGATAACATGCTGTATGGCCTTATGATTGATAGTTAAGATATGTTTTATAAGTCATAATAGAATTTTATTATCATAGATCAAATTAGAGCCTTTAAAAAGCGATGTTTATTTTTTGTTACTTGAAGAATCATAAAATGCCTATATATAAGAAAAAGTAGATTACACTAGTAATTAAAAATACCGATTAACTGAGAAATCAAATTATGCAACAGAAAACAAAATTAAATGAATTATTAGAATTTCCATGCTCTTTCACGTATAAAGTAATGGGAGAAGCAAAACCTGAATTAGTTGACAAAGTGGTGACAGTCATTCAAAAACATGCGCCGGGTGATTATACACCTTCAGTTAAACCAAGTAGCAAAGGTAATTATCATTCGGTTTCAATTACAATTAATGCAACGCACATTGATCAAATTGAGAATCTATATAAAGAGTTAGGTGATATTGATATCGTAAGAATGGTATTATAACACTTTACCTTTTCAGGATTTTTTGCGCAAAATAGAGCCTTGTTGTTATATTATTATAATTATGAGGCTCTAACATGAAACCAGAAACAATTGCTCTACACACAGGCTATAGTCCAGAACCAACCACCCATGCTGTTGCTGTCCCCATTTATCAAACAACATCATATGCTTTTGATGATACTCAACATGGCGCTGATCTTTTTGATTTAAAAGTCGCTGGCAATATTTACACACGTATTACTAACCCAACCAATGCTGTACTGGAAGCGCGCATAGCTGCTCTCGAAGGAGGAATAGGTGCATTAGCTGTCGCCTCAGGTATGGCCGCAATTACTTATGCAATTCAGGCTATTACATTTGCCGGTGAAAATATTGTTTCGGTTTCCAAATTATATGGCGGAACGTATAATTTATTTGCTCACACACTACCTAACTTCGGCATTACAACCAAGTTTGCACCGCATGATAACCTTCAAGCTATCGAACAACAAATTGATGATAAAACCAAAGCGTTATATTGTGAAAGTATTGGTAATCCAGCCGGAAATATTGTTGATTTATCGGCACTTGCAGAGATCGCTCATCGGCATGGCATTCCTTTAATTGTCGATAACACTGTAGCAAGTCCAGCACTTTGTCGTCCTTTTGAGTTTGGTGCCGACATTATAGTGCATTCATTAACTAAATATATTGGCGGCCACGGCAATAGTTTAGGTGGCATGATTGTCGATTCCGGTAAATTTCCATGGAAAAAATATCCGGAAAAATATCCAATGTTAAATCAACCCGATCCCTCTTATCATGGTGTTTCATATACTGAAACTTTTGGCGATGCTGCTTATATTGCGCGTTGTCGAGTTATTCCATTGCGTAATATGGGAGCGGCACTTTCACCATTTAATACTTTTTTATTACTGCAAGGGCTTGAAACATTATCTTTACGTATTGAACGTCACTGTCAAAACACCTTAAAAGTCGCTAGATATTTAGCATCTCATCCACAAGTAAGTTGGGTTAACTATGCCGGTCTTGATACTCACCCTGAGCATTACTTAGCGGTTAAACAGATGGATAAGGGGTTGCCGGCTGGAATTTTATCTTTTGGGATAAAAGGCGGCATACAAGCTGGGGCTAAGTTTATTGATGCTTTAAAGCTAATTCTGCGTTTAGTTAATATTGGTGATACACGTTCACTTGCTTGTCATCCAGCGTCAACAACTCATCGTCAACTTAATGATGAAGAATTACAAAAAGCCGGAGTAAGTCAAGAAATGGTGAGATTATCTATCGGAATAGAACATATCGATGATATTATTGCCGATTTAGAACAAGCGCTTAACGCTGCAAAATAATGTCAAAAAGAGCAAGATAAAATTAACTTCTTGCTCTTTTAGTTAACCCGTAATTATCCTAAAATTTTAGCTAACTCTTTAGTGACCTCTGCCACAGGTTGCGTTCCATCAATACGGAAATATTGCGTATGACCTTGTTTAGCTTCATGCTGATAATAACTCACTAAAGGTTTAGTTAATTGATGATATTCAACAAGACGTTTACGCACGATATCTTCGTGATCATCTTTACGAATAGTTAATGGTTCACCAGTAACATCGTCAATATTCTCAACTTTTGGTGGATTATGGCGAACATGATAAACCCGTCCTGACGGTGCATGAATTCGTCTGCCACTCATACGGTCAATGATTACTGAATCAGGAACATCGAACTCAAGCACATAATCTATGTCAATATCTGCCGCTTTCATTGCATCAGCTTGCGGTACTGTGCGAGGAAAACCATCTAGTAAAAAACCATTAGCACAATCACTTTGCGCAATACGCTCTTTAACTAACGCAATCACCAGCTCATCAGTAACAAGCTTACCGGCATCCATTAGTTCTTTAGCCTGCAAACCAAGTGGACTACCCGATTTAACTGCTGCACGTAACATATCCCCTGTTGAAATTTGGGGAATACCATATTTTTGCATAATAAATTGTGCTTGAGTGCCTTTTCCAGCGCCTGGCGCACCTAATAAAATAATTCGCATAAAATAACCTCTTATGACTCTAATATAGATAAAGTCTTTTTACTCTGGTAAATAGTGAAATATCACCTTACTGCTAGCAATTAAACCATCAGTATGACAAATATAATTAATTGCACCACAACCTTTAATCATTTGAGCATTTTGCTGACAAATGGGACAAATGTATTGTTCAAGGTAGTGCTGCTTACAATGAGAACAGACATAGTGTTGAGGTGAAACAACTTGCATTTTACAATGGCATTTAGGACAAAAACCCTCTTTACCATCTATACTAACTTGCTCTGACATAAACTACTTTCGCCCCCTAACATGTTTCATCAATCGACGGCGTTTACGTTGTTGAGATGCGGTTAAACTATTTTTTCTGCCTTCAAATGGATTAGCACCTTCTTTAAACTGAATACGAATAGGTGATCCCATAATTTTCAATGAGCGTCTAAAATAATTCATCAAGTAGCGCTTATATGAATCAGGTAACTCTTCAACTTGATTACCATGAATCACAACGATCGGTGGATTATATCCTCCCGCATGAGCATATTTTAATTTAACTCTGCGCCCTTTAACTAAAGGTGGTTGATGATCATCTTGAGCCATCTGCATAATTTTAGTTAATAATGCAGTGTTAACTCGTCGTGTTGCACAATCATAGGCTTCTTGAATTGAATCAAACAAGTTGCCAACACCACTGCCATGGAGAGCAGAAATAAAATGAACACGTGCAAAATCGATAAAATCCAGTCTATCATCTAGCGTAGTTTTCACTTGTTCTTTAATATCTTGCGATAAGCCATCCCATTTATTCACCGCAATAACAAGTGAGCGCCCACTATTAATAATAAAGCCAAGGAGTGATAAATCCTGATCAGATATACCCTCTCTAGCATCAATGACTAAAATCACAACATTGGCATCTTCAATAGCTTGTAGTGTTTTAATAACAGAAAATTTTTCAACGGTTTCTGTCACCTTGCCACGCTTACGAACACCAGCAGTATCTATCACAACATATTCGCGCTCATCACGGGTCATAGGGATATAAATACTATCACGAGTGGTGCCGGGCATGTCATACACGACAACGCGCTCTTCACCTAGAATACGATTTGTTAGTGTTGACTTACCAACATTTGGACGACCAACAATAGCTACTTTAATTGGCTGATTAATCAATGATTCGGTTTCATCACCTAAATCATCGTATGATTCAGGTAAATCATCTAGTTCATTGTGAACACTAACTTCAGTTGCTTCTTCTGATTCAAATTGAAAAATTGGATCTAAGACAGTTTCGATTAATGAGGTTACGCCACGACCATGACTAGCCGCGATGGGGTGAATTTCACCTAATCCTAAGCCATAAAAGTCAGAAACAGCAGTATCGACATCAATACCATCAATTTTGTTAGCAACTAAAAAAGTCGCTTTTTGACGTGAGCGTAAATGCTTGGCAATAGCATGATCAGCAGGCATAACACCCGATCTAGCATCGACCAGAAAAAGCACAATATCGGCTTCTTCAATTGCTTGTAGGGATTGTTCAGCCATAAAGCTTTCAACCCCTTCTTCTGTGCCATCGATACCGCCGGTATCAATCACGATATATTCATGACCTTTGATCTCAGCTCGGCCATATTTACGATCACGAGTTAATCCTGGAAAATCAGCGACTAAGGCGTCTCGAGTCCGAGTTAAGCGATTAAATAAAGTCGACTTTCCAACATTCGGACGACCAACTAGTGCTACTACAGGTATCATGTTTATCTAATTACCTTAATTTTTTGTAAATGCGTAAATATCACCATTTTTTGCTTGGACAATTAATTTATTGTCCACAACTAATGGTCGGGAGATTAATCCACTACTACTTACTTGTGTTTTAGCAACAATTTCACCATTGTCTTTATTTAGCCAATACAAATAACCCTCAAAATCACCCACAACAATATAATTTTGATACACAACAGGATCGGTTAATTGACGATGTAAAAGACTGGATTGAGTCCAATCGACAGCCCCACCATTTTTAGTGATAGCTTGGATATTGTCATCTTGATCAACAACAAATAGTTGATGGGAATCAACTGCAAAACTGTGCGTTGAGCCAATTTGTTTTTTCCATACAACTTGACCATTACTTAAATCTAATGCAGCAACATTACCATTATACCCTACAGCATAAACAAGATTGCCTTCAACAACTGGTGTGGAATCAACATCGTTCAATTTTGCAATTTCAGTTGAACCTGTTGGTTGCGAAATACGCTGCTGCCAAATAAGTTGTCCATCTTTAATAAAGTAAGCATCAACACGTCCATTATCATCACCGACAATTGCAGCACCATGAGCTATAGTTGGTGTTGAATTCCCCCTTAAAGATAAAGCAGGAACATCAAAAGACACATCCCATAATTCATCGCCAGTGTTACGATTAAGTCCTTGTAGTACACCGTTAGCAGTATGTATGATTAATTTATCTTCTGAAGATACAGGGCGCGCTAAGACTTCACCTTTCACCGGTTTTTCCCAAACCACTTTACCACTATTGCGTTCTAAAGCATAAACAACTGCTCGTTCACTGCCTACATATACATAATTATCATCTGCACTTACGCCACCAGAAAATAAAGCTGTTTTACTGCTAAATAAGGTACTTTGTGATAAATTGATATCCCAAATCGTATTACCGCTTGATACATCAAGGGCTTTTACCTGACCACTACGACTCGCTACATAAATAGCATTATCATAATTAATCGGCCCTAATAAAGAGTAAATTTGCGTATTACCTGATGTACTATTTCGCCAAATTTGTTGAATAGGAAATTGATTGTTGACTGTCGGTGATGGTGAAATTTGAACCACATCTTCTTCACCACCAAATAACGAGCATCCAGCAAGTGAGAACATTAAAACACCGGTAAAAAAACATTTTGATAACTTCATTTTAAAGACCCTTATAGCAGGATAAATTAATTTTTATTTTGTTCTGTTGTTGCTTGTTGTGTCTGAGCTTTCTGCTCAGTTTTAGCTTGTTCTTCTTGTTCAACTTGTTGTTTAGCTTTTAAATATTCAGCTTGATTTAACTTCATTTTGATATTTGTTTCTAACTCTTTAGTTGGTCCCGAAGTTAAAGCGAGATTATATGCATCAACTGCATCACTGTAACGCTCTAATTTGACTAATATATCACCACGCAGATCGTTAACAATTGGCGCCCAACTTTTTTCAGTGATATTCGTTAACGAATTTAAGCTATCTTGATATTGACCTTGCTGATTTTGTAAGCGAGCAATACGAACATAAATGAGCGATTTTATCGGTTCTGCATCAGTCTTTTTCAGCGAATCAGTTAGCAATGTTTGCGCGCCAGCATAATCTTTTAATACATCAACATAAAACTTAGCTGCACGTAAATTAGCAAACACACTATAAACAGTATCATTATCTTTAGCAAAGGCAACTAATTCATTGACAGAATCGGATTTTGTCTCATCTAACTTTTTAATTAATTGCTCATATCGATCTGATGATTCTATCGATTGATTCACTTTATAAGATTGCCAGTAACGCCATCCATAAAAGCCTAATAATCCAATTACGATAACTGCTACAATAATTTTCCATGTCTTAGCAAGAAATTCTTTTATCATCGAAAATTGTTCTTCACTCGTTAATTGATGACTCACTTTTTTCTCCTATTTTCCTTATTCTATTGCTAAACAAGTTTGAACAATGTTGGCCTTTGCAACTTCAATTTGTTCACCTGTTTTCAAATTTTTAATCGTAACTGTTTGGTTTGCAATTTCATTTTCGCCAATAATGACGGCTATTTTAGCACCTAATTTATCTGCTTTCGCAAATTGTTTCTTAAAATTACTTGATCCATAATTAGTCACAATTCGTTTGTTAGGTAATCCATCGCGTAATTGTTCTGCAATACATTGTGCCGCTGAAATCGTTTTTTCATCGCCTGATGAAATCATATAGATATCAATCGCGTTTTCTTGCGTAAATGATGGATTTACCGCCTGAACTAATAATACTAAACGTTCAAGCCCCATCGCAAATCCTACTGCTGGCGTAGGTTGCCCACCGAGTTGGCTAACCAGTCCATCATAACGACCGCCACCACAAACAGTCCCTTGCGCACCTAAACTACTTGTTACCCATTCAAAAACAGTACGATTATAGTAATCTAAGCCGCGAACTAATCTTTGATTAATATTGTATTTTATTCCTGCATTATCTAACAATCGACATAAGCCTTCAAAATGCTGCTTAGAATCGTCATCTAAATAATCAAATAATTTTGGCGCTTGGTTAAGCAACTCTTGTACTACTGGATTTTTTGAATCAAGGACTCTTAGTGGATTAGTATACATTCTACGTAAACAGTCTTCATCCAATTTATCTTTATGTTGCTCAAGAAAGTCAACTAAAGCTTTTCGATAATTCGCTCTTGCCTCAAGTGAACCGATTGAATTTAATTCTAAAGAAGTATGTTTTTCAATACCTAAGGCTTTCCAAAAGCGTGCAGTTAACAATATCAGTTCAGCGTCAATATTGGGACCTTCAAGTCCAAATACTTCAACACCAAATTGATGAAATTGACGATATCGTCCTTTTTGCGGTTTTTCATAGCGAAAAGCAGGACCTAAATACCAAAGGCGCTGTTCTTGGTTATAAAACATCCCATGCTCAATACCTGCACGTACACAACCAGCCGTTATTTCTGGACGTAAGGTAATACTTTCATCATTACGATCGTTGAAAGTATACATCTCTTTTTCAACAATATCAGTTACTTCACCTACGGCTCTTTTGAAGAGTGCTGTATCTTCAACAATGGGGGTTCTTATTTCATTATAGCCATAGCTATTTAAAACACCTTTGACAATTTTTTCTATCTGTTGCCAACTTGCACTATCTGCTGGGAGTAAATCATTCATTCCCCGTATTGATTGGATTTTTTTCTCTGCCATTCGTTTATTCGCTATTAAATAAAATTATAATTCAGTTGCTACAATTCGGTTTTTCAAAATCGAGGCTTTGGCTCGAATTTTGGATTCTAATTCATCAATCATTTTTTCGTTATCAATTCGACCTATACGCACACCATCTTCATAAAAGCCACTTTTATTATGTCCACCAGCAACGCCCATTGTCGACGCAAGTGCCTCACCAGGGCCATTGACAACACATCCAATAATAGAGACATCCATTGGAGTAATAATATCTTCTAATCGTTGCTCTAATATATTTACAGTGTTAATTACATCAAACTCTTGTCTTGAACAGGTAGGGCAAGCAATAAAATTGATGCCTCTTGCGCGTATACGTAACGATTTTAAAATATCAAATCCGACTTTAACTTCTTCCGTCGGGTCTGCTGCTAACGATACACGAAGCGTATCACCAATACCTTCAGACAGTAGTAAACCTAACCCTATTGCCGATTTTACCGCACCACTACGCACGCCCCCCGCTTCAGTTATACCTAAATGTAAGGGTTGCTTAATTTGCTTCGCTAATAATCGATAAGCATCTACCGCAGTAAAAACGTCCGATGCTTTAACGCTTACTTTAAATTGTTCAAATCCAAGCCGGTCGAGTATATCCACATGCCGCATCGCCGATTCAACAATTGCTTGAGGTGTCGGTTCGCCATATTTTTCTTGAATATCTTTTTCTAAAGAACCCGAGTTAACACCAATTCTTATCGGAATATTTTTATCTTTTGCACAATCAACAACCGAGCGAATTCGGGTTTCATTACCAATATTACCTGGATTAATTCTTAAACAATCCACACCATATTCAGCAACTTTTAAAGCAATACGATAGTCAAAATGAATATCAGCTATGAGTGGAACTTTAGCCTGTTGTTTAATATATTTAAACGCTTCAGCTGCATCCATAGTTGGAACTGATACTCGCACAATATCAACACCTACGCGTTCAAGTGCTTGTATTTGAGCAACTGTTTTGGCAACATCAGTTGTACGAGTATTGGTCATCGATTGAACTGCTATAGGCGCACCACCACCTATAGGTACGTTGCCAACATAAATCCTTGTAGATTCTCGTCTAATAATCGGTGAATCTTGATGACTCATAACCTGCCTAATTATATTACAAAATAACTAGCCAGTAATCTTAACAAGATTTAAAGCAAAAGTCTGTATGAGAATAACAAAATTTGCTAACTATTAACATGGTTAGACGTCGAGGGAGAAATATAATGGCTAACTTCAACAAAATTACTTTTATTTGCTTTATTAACACAATATAGAGTGATACCTAATGCACATAAAATGACAAAAATAATCATAAACCAGATTCCTTTTCCGCGTTTACGCTTATAATTACATTGATAATTACTCTTTTGTTGGGAAGGATATTGCTCAGATAGCTGATCAATATAAGGTTGATACTCTTGAGCGGATAAACCAACAAGTTCAGCATAAGAACGAATATATCCTTTAACAAATACGAGGGGGGTTGTAATTATCTGTCCGGTTTCAATATCTTCAATAATCGTTTTGCGGACATGGATTTTATTGGCGATATCATCTTGAGTTAACCCCATTTTTTCCCTTAAATCTGAAAGTTTTTCTCCTAATGATATAGTATCCATTATCCCCTCATTTATTTTGTTAAACGCAATTTAGTTTTATTTTTACATATTTTAATAATTAATCAATTTTTTTTGCACGAAACCAATGAGTTGGTTTTTCAATTTCATTTTGTGCTGCAACTAATTGTAATTCATATTCGTGTTGTTTTAAAGTTTCAAGCATCACTGCATATACCGCAGCAGTGGTATGTTCTAATGCCTCAACAAGCGATTTTCCAAGTAATATATTCGCCAAAAATAATCCACTTGTCATATCACCAACACCAACCGGTTGTTTAACACCAAAATCAACTAATGGACGGCTTATATGCCAAGCTTCATGTTGTGTAACTAGTAACATTTCAAAATTATCTTTGTTATAGCCTGCTCGGCTTAAATGTTTGACTAAAATAACTTTAGGACCTTTATTACAAATTTTTCGGCAAGCAATAACTGCTTCATCAACATTACTAATGTGTTGTTTATCATTTAGCTCTTCTAATTCGAGAATGTTAGGCGCCATCATGTCAGCAACAGATAAAGCGGTATTACATAAAAACTCAGCAACACCGGGCGCAACAATACAACCTTTTTCAGGATGTCCCATCACAGGATCGCAAAAGTAAATCGCATTTGGGTTGACCGTTTTGACCTTTTTAACAACCTCAATAATTGCATTGCCTTGTTCTGGCGAACCCATATATCCACTTAAAACTGCATCACACCGCTTTAATTCATGAATTTGATTAATTCCATCAACAATCTCAGTCAAGTGCGATGCTGGCATTACCGTTCCAGTCCATTGTTGATATTGTGTATGATTAGAAAATTGTACGGTATTTAAAGGCCATACATTTACACCAATACGACGCATAGGAAATACAGCCGCACTATTACCAGCATGACCAAATACCACATGTGACTGGATCGATAAAATATTTTTCACTCGATTATCCCCAAATTAACAAACAGTAATATTTTTTACCACGACGCAGTAAAGTATAACGATTAAACAGTTTATCGCTATCAGTAAAACGGTAATCAATTGTTGAGTTACGTTCTCCATTTACCGAAATGGCATTTGATTCTATCATGGTTCTGGCCTGACCTCGGGAAGGTGCAAACTGTGCATTAACGATTGCTTGTTGTAAATCAGCATCACTTTCAATTGATAGTGTTGGCATACCATCTTGCGCTAACTGTTCAAAATCTGCTTGCGATAAATCACTCAATTTTCCTGAAAAAAGACTTTCGGTAATACGTTTCGCGGCAATTAGCCCCTCTTCACCATGCACTAATCGAGTCACTTCCTCTGCCAATACATATTGAGCCCTTGGTGCAACGCCACTATTTTTGTCTTCTTCTTCCAGTGCATCAATTTCACTTAATGGCATGAAAGTGAAGAATTTTAAGAAGCGATATACATCAGCATCAGCCGTATTAATCCAAAATTGATAGAATTTATATGGACTAGTCTTTTTCGGATCAAGCCAAACAGCACCACTTTCTGTTTTACCAAATTTAGTTCCGTCAGATTTTGTGATTAATGGCACAGTTAAGCCATATACCTGTTTTTGATGTAAACGGCGGGTTAAATCAATACCTGCGGTAATATTTCCCCATTGATCTGAGCCACCAATTTGTAATACGACACTGTGAGATTTATTTAAGCACGCAAAATCATAAGATTGTAATAGACTATAAGAAAACTCAGTAAATGAAATGCCTTGCTCATCGCGGTCAATACGTTGCTTCACTGATTCTTTATTAATCATAGCATTGACTGAAAAATACTTACCAACATCACGTAAAAAAGTGAGCACATTCATACCACTAAACCAATCATAGTTGTTGGCAACAATGGCGGCATTTTCACCACAATTAAAATCTAAAAATGGTGATACTTGTTGTTTAATTTTTTCACTCCATTCAACAACTGTTTCTTCTGTATTGAGTTTACGTTCAACGGCTTTAAAACTCGGGTCACCAATTAAACCCGTTGCGCCACCGACCAAAGCTATCGGTTTATGGCCAGCTAATTGAAAGCGTTTTAAACAAAGTAAAGGAACTAAATGACCAAGATGCAAACTATCGGCAGTAGGATCAAAACCACAATAAAGCGCAATGGGATGTTGTTCTATGAGTTCTACCAGTGCTTTTTCATCAGTAAGCTGAGCAATCAGTCCACGCTCTTGCAGTTGTTTGATCACATTTTTTGTCATGATATTTACCTATTATATTTTGTTACGTTTAGAGTTTACTTTAAATAAAAATTTTATTCTGCTTTATTATGAAAACGTTTATACGCCTGTTTAAAATGGTCTGCCACAACTTCGTTAGGTCTGTTATCGCATAAACTAACAATCACAATGGCAATAGATGCAAATAAAAATCCAGGAATAAGTGAGTAAAGGTTAAACCAATTAAAATTGATCCAAAGCAACACGGTTATTGCACCAATCACCATTCCCGCTAATGCACCATTACGTGTCATTCTTGACCAAAATACAGAAAAAACAATAATTGGTCCAAAAGCTGCGCCAAATCCTGCCCAAGCATGACTAACTAAATCAAGTACACTGTTATTAGGGTTTATTGCTAATAAAATAGCGATAACCGAAACCAATAGCACCATAATACGCCCCACCCAAACAAGTTCGCGCTGTTTAGCGTTTGGTCTTAAAAAGGCACGGTAAAAATCTTCGGTTAAAGCACTTGAGCAAACAAGTAGCTGACAACTTAACGTGCTCATTACTGCAGCTAAGATTGCAGCAAGTAAAATACCAGCAATCCAAGGATTAAACAGTAATTTTGATAGCTCAATAAAAATACGTTCATGCTTACCATTATTAATTAAGTAAGCTAAATCTGGGTTATTAGCAAAATAGGCGATTCCAAAAAAACCAACCGTAATGGCACCGACTAAACATAAAATCATCCATGTCATACTAATTCGACGAGCATTTTTCATTACCTCATGTGAATCAGCAGCCATAAACCTTGCTAAAATATGCGGTTGACCAAAATAACCTAATCCCCATCCTAATAAAGAGATAATAGAGATAAAGTCCATATGGGCAAAGATATTTATATAATCGGGATTAAGTGATTCAATATGAACAATAGCATCATTAAAACCACCTGCATTAGCTATAACCATAATTGGGGTTAAAATCAGGGCAAACATCATTAAACTAGCTTGAATCGTATCAGTCCAGCTCACCGCTAAAAAACCCCCAATAAAAGTATAGGCAATAGTCGCACCAGCGCCAGCTAACATTGCCCAACCATAGCTCATACCAAATGTACTTTCGAATAATTTTGCGCCAGCAACGACACCAGAAGCACAATAAATGGTAAAAAAGATCAGAATAATTACTGCCGAAATAATACGAAGTAAAGAGCTCTTATCATCAAATCGTCGAGCAAAATAGTCTGGTAATGTTAAAGAATTATGGTTAATTTCGGTAAAAACACGTAACCTGCCAGCAATGAGTAACCAATTTAGATAAGCACCGATTATCAAACCAATAGCAATCCAACTCTGAGATATACCGAATAAAAAAACGGCACCGGGAAGCCCCATTAACAACCAGCCACTCATATCAGAAGCACCGGCTGAAAGTGCTGTCACAACACTACCGATACGACGCCCACCGAGAATATAATCACCAAAGTTTTGCGTTGCACGAAACGCAAAAAAACCGATCGCAATCATCCCTAAAATGTACACACTAAAGGTGACAATCATTGGTAACGACATTTTTATAAAAAACCTTGTATTATGAAATTGAAATAGTGGGGTAGCTTATCATAAAAAGACGATGCTAAAAAGCAGGCTATTTAGGTATTTGAATCAATAAAAAATCAATAGCAAACCGTTATAAACATTATACTATTGGCTAATAGTCATATAGTATTGCTTATATTTATTTTAAATAACGCAATTTAACTTACCGATAAAGTCCAAATAAAGTATATAATATTAACCCAACATTCCACTATTTTTGATTATAATTAGTTTGTGAAACAATCAACTCGAATTCAGATTCTAGAAAGACTGAAAGAACATATTAAAGATCCTACAACAGAACTAGTATATCAAACACCCTTTGAATTACTTATTGCTGTTGTATTATCTGCTCAAGCAACTGACGTTAGTGTTAATAAAGCAACCAAACCGCTATTTGCTGTTGCTAACACGGCCGAGCAAATATTAGCACTGGGTGTTGATAAGTTGAAAAGTTATATCCGCACCATCGGTTTATATAATAGTAAAGCCGAAAATATCATTAAAACTTGCCAGATATTAGTCAATAAATATCAAGGTCAAGTGCCAGAAAATTTTGATTCATTAATTGAACTGCCAGGAGTTGGCAGGAAAACCGCTAATGTAGTACTTAACACAGCTTTTGGTTGGCCTACAATTGCTGTTGATACCCATATTTTTCGTGTATGTAACCGGACTGGTTTTGCACCCGGTAAAAACGTAGAGCAAGTCGAAGAAAAACTGTTAAAAGTTGTACCTAAAGCGTACAAACTAAACTGCCATCACTGGCTGATTTTACATGGTCGATATACTTGTATTGCTAGAAAACCAAGATGTGGCTCTTGTGTTATTGAAGATTTATGTGAATTTAAAGAAAAAATCTACCCTGAGTGATAATCAATGACAAATAAATATACATTGGATGACGAAGATATAAACTTATTTAAAAGTAGTATTGGTCATACTAAACAATTAAAACAAGATACTGTCATTCATCAACCGCAAAAACGGTCACAAAAAATAATGGAAACACAAAAACTTCAACATGAAAAAGGTCATGCTGAGTTCTATTTTTCTGACACCTATCAACCACTATTACAAGATGACCCAATTCGTTATATACGAGAAAATGCCGATCCATTTGAACTTAAGAAATTACGACGAGGTTTTTACGATCCCGAATTTTTTTTAGATTTGCATGGTTTAACCCAACAAGAGGCAAAAAAGGAAATAGCAGCCCTTATCGCAGCCTGCTTAAAAGAAGGGGCACACTGCGCTTGTATTATGTATGGTCATGGTAAGAATATTTTAAAAAAACAAACACCAATGTGGTTAGCCCAGCATCCGCATATAATCTGTTTTCATCAAGCCCCCAAAGAATTTGGCGGCAGTGCAGCATTATTGATTTTATTTGATATAATTAATCAATAGATATTGCTAATTCTATCCCAACAATTATTTGAATTGAGCATAATGATTGTATATCATTGATTCAACGCTATTTTTATAAAACTAATAAAACTCATACCCTAAAAAGTCTATAGCCTTGGGTCTAATTAAAAATAGCATTATTTATTATATAGAATTTTTTGATCTCTATTTAACGATGTCACAACATTTATAGATGATATTTCTAAATAGTGTATTAGAATTTAATACATTATTTTAAAATTTGGCTTTGTTGGTTAATGGAGTAAATGCAATAGCGCACAATAATAAGTGGCTTATTAGTTATACAAAAAACGGATTTAGCTTAGTGCTAAATGAAAAAAGCCAGCTTAGTTAGTGCTAGGCTGGCAAACATTGGAAGCAATGTGAGCAATGTCATACTTTTTCAGAAGTCTTGCGACGCTCTAACAAAGTACAAATTAATGATAATAATTCTCATTACTAAAATCAAGCATTATTTTTGACTTTTTTCAAAAAAAGGGTAAAAAAACTTTCAAACTCAATGGTTTTTAATTTTGACAATGAAGAATATTTAGAAAAAACAGTTAAAAAAGCAGAGCATAACCCTGCTTTTTTGTAAGAGATTAAATTTTGTAAAGAATAAAAAATGCATATCAACATCTATTTTTGGTAAATAAATTCGACGCCTTCCTCATCACTTTCATCCCAGTCGTCAAAATCATCATCGTCATCAAAAGCATCGTCCATAGCTTGTTGATGATAATCATCCCACATAAATTCAACTTTTTCGGGTGAGTTTTCTTCTTGTTCAATTTCTCGTGGGTGAGCATTCATATATTCCATCAGATCCCAACACAAAGATTTTACACCTTCATGATTGACCGCAGAAATCAAATAATATTTATCATCCCAATTAAGTGCTTTCGCGATTTCGGCGGCTCGGTTAGCACTTTCTTCTTCACCTAATACATCCATTTTATTAAACACTAACCAGCGTGGTTTACTGGCGAGTTTTTCACTATATTGATGGAGTTCTTGAATGATCACTTTTGCATTTTCAACAGGATCAGTACCATCAATCGGTGCAATATCAACTAAATGGACTAATACCCGGCATCGTTCAAGATGTTTTAAAAAGCGAATTCCAAGCCCAGCCCCTTCAGCAGCACCTTCAATCAACCCAGGTATATCAGCAACCACAAAGCTTTGTTCGTTATCCATTCTAACCACACCTAAACTCGGTACTAATGTTGTAAAAGGATAATCTGCAACTTTAGGCTTAGCTGCCGATACTGAACGAATAAACGTTGATTTACCCGCATTAGGTAAACCAAGCATTCCCACATCAGCAAGTAATAATAACTCTAATAAAACATCCCGCTTTTCACCCGGCGTACCATCGGTTTTCTGTCTTGGTGCGCGGTTAACTGACGATTTGAAACGAGCATTTCCCAAGCCATGAAAGCCACCTTTGGCAACTAAGACTTTTTGTTGATGATGAGTTAAATCACCAATTATTTCACCAGTATATTTATCGGTAATACGTGTTCCAACAGGCACTTTAACGGTAATATCTTTACCACGTTTACCCGTACAATCAGAACCTTGCCCATTTTGTCCGCGCTCTGCGCGATAATTTTTTTCAAACTGAAAATCAACCAAGGTGTTCAAGTTTTCATCGGCAACAAAAAACACATCACCACCGTCACCACCATCACCACCATCTGGACCACCTTTAGGTATATACTTTTCCCGACGAAAACCTACACAACCATTGCCACCATCTCCGGCTTCAACTCGAATTGTAGCTTCATCAACAAATTTCATAAATTTTCCTCTTTTTTTCGGTTAATCAGCAAACCTTTTCTTGGTTGCCAAATATGGTGTCCAATTGTTGCAAACATCGCCCCGGCAACAACCGATATTGCGCCAATATAACCTAAAATATTTAAATATTGCATGGCAAACTTTTCTGGCCAAATTAATGCAAATAAATCAGAGAAGATCAATGAAAACAACGGTGTGAGTGTTGTTATAGCACTAACTTGAGCAGCTTGCCAACGCTCCATAGCCATTACTAATGCGCCATAAGCGATAATAGTATTTAAACCACAAAAAATAATGGCAAATAATTGTGTTGCATCAGCATGAGCAATTTTACTTGGCGAAGCAAGTGGCCATAAAAATACAGTACAAATTAGATAAATTAACCAAAGTAATTGTTCTGCGCGCAATTTACGTAATAATACCTTTTGCGCAAGAGCATAACTGGCCCACGAAACAGATGCAAGCAAGCCCAGCCAAACACCAATACCATAAGTAGACATATTAGAAAAAAGGTCAGCAATATTTTTATTAAAAAATAGTACTAAACCAGTTAACAATACCAAAATACCAATAATTTGGGTTGGTCTTAATCTTTCTTTAAAGATGAAAGCACTTGCTATCATAAATATCACAATACCGGTTTGGCCAACAACTTGCGCAGTTGTCGCCGACAGATATTGAACAGCGCTAGCAAATAACGCAAAATTACCGAGCAAACCAAACCCAGCAATCATTAATAAGATAAAACGGCGACGTTTTTTAAACATAATTAAATTAGGAAATTGCTTTTTATAAGCAAGCCATATCGTAATTCCAATCGCAGACATCCCTAGCCGAGACCACGCTAAAGTCAATGGATCAACAACGGCTAATGCATATTTCATTGCAATTGGCACTATGCCCCACATAACTGCCGTTAACATGGCTAATGCAAAACCTAATTTTACATTTTGCTGTTTTATCATAATAGATAATATTATATAAAATTTAAGAAATGAAAAAAGCCCCACAATAACTGTGAGGCTTCTATAATTTTTTTTAAACCGTTTCTAATTAGCTGTTAGCAACGACACTAACATACCGACGGTTTTTAGGACCTTTAACTTCGAACTTTACTTGTCCGTCAATTAAAGCAAATAAGGTATGGTCACGACCACAACCTACATTAGTACCTGGGTGAAATTGCGTTCCACGCTGACGAACTAAAATATTACCAGCAAGAACTTCTTGACTACCATAACGTTTAACACCTAAACGTTTACTTTGGGAATCACGACCGTTACGTGATGAACCACCAGCCTTCTTATGTGCCATTGTTCGATACTCCTATTAAGCGATTGCAGTGATCTTCACATCAGTGAACCACTGACGGTGACCTTGTTGTTTACGATAGTGTTTACGACGACGGAATTTAACAATTTTTACCTTGTCACCACGACCGTGTTCAACAATTTCTGCTTTAATTGTTGCACCTTCAACAAACGGAGCACCAACTTTGATGTCTTCACCATTTGCTACCATTAAAACTTTATCGAAAACAACTTCTGCGCCGGTTTCGACTTCAATTTTTTCCAAGCGAACGACTTGTCCTTCGCTAACTCGGTGTTGCTTACCACCACTTTGGAAAACTGCGTACATACTTAACTCCGCAATAAAAAGCAGACGATTACTTGATTTAAAATATATGTCTGCATTGATTAATCTTATAGGGCGTGAATTTTACGCAAAATTTATCCTTGTTGCAAGCTCTGATTTCTAAAAGATCGCAAAAAGTTACAAAAAAGATCAGAGGCATACACTTTTCAACTTAGAATAACGATAAATGATTATTTCTTTTACGATATTTATTATCAAATACTATTGAGTCTTAACGCGGTAAAAATAAAGCTACGCTGTCATGTATCAATTATAACCGCTCTTGGTTTTCAAGTGAAATAGCTTAGTTTCACTTTTTTACTTACTCTAATCAGATAACAAGAATATGCAGTATATTTACCGATAAGCTTAATCCTTGATTAATTAAACTGAAAAGCCATCAAATTTTAACCACAATGACATTAAATAAAATACCGTATCATCAATTAGATGATATCAAGATATTCGTTATTAAATTGTCAGTAAAATACGTAAAAAGTAGACATCAAAAGTCTCTAACAAAACTAAATTTTAAAGTCAGAAAAATAATAGCAGGTTGTTTATATTGTAAACAGTAAATTCAATAAAAAAGCCAAGTATGACTTAACCTCGTTGCATAAATAAAATGTTCCCTTTTATTAATTAATATAAATTAATTAATTAGTTGATAAAAAACTTATTTTTATTATGATAAATTTTATACTTCTATATACATGAAATTTAAGATAAGGTCAGTTTAAAATGTCTACATTAATTACTGCTTACTCAACCCTCACCAATCCACCTGCTATTGATTTTCCGTGTAAACTACTTAATCAACTAAGCTTAGAATCATCTGAACTTCCCGATCACCTTGATGATTTTATCGGTTTTGTGATGAACGCAGGAGACGGAGAAATGAATTCTCGTCGTTATGCTTTATATCGTCATATACAAAGAGTACGACATCTGTTTAGTATTGAAATTGACGAAGATAAATTTGATCAGTTCGCCGATTGGGGCTGGCGAGCTAACGTAATTATTTATCTATATGACAATACTATTCGTAACCCTGACGGCGATGTGTTGCAAGATCCTTATGGCAAGTTTGATAAAAATGCCACCATGCCTTATCCTTTAGATGCAAAACAACGTAAAGCAAAAACAGAACAATATTTAAAAGAACTTGGTATAAACGTTCCCACCAGTTTACCGCCTGTCGTTGCTGAATCTGAAGTAGTATTAAGATCGCCTGACGAGATAGCCCATCGAGCTTTAGCTTTGATGATATGTTGCATTCAAGCAGAAGGCTTTTATGAAAACGACCCCATCGATCCTGATGAGTTTAAACAGCGTTGCCCGATCGGTTATGCTGCTCTATCCGATAATGAACGAGCGTTTATCCACAGTAAGCAACCAGAACAAAAAGATGTAATCAATAAGTCTTGGCGATATGAAGCTTTATTAGCTTTACAATGGGCAATTGAGTGGCAATCTCAGTTACCTTTTGCAGATACTGTATGTGATTCATCTGATTTAGTTAATCAAGCAATGAACTATAACCAACAACCAAATCAGTCTGTCAATTTAAGACCAGTGAGTGAAATATTGGATGCTTTAGATTTACATTATCGTTTACATTGGTTAACAAGAGAATACGGGCGTGAGGATAAGGCGCTTCCTGCATCAATTAACGGCGGTGTGATTTACGAACGCCATTACGCATTAAACTGGCTAACCAATTTTGAAAATGCTGATTGGGATGATGTGGATACGCCAACTTGATTTATAAGCGCTATTTAAAACCATAAACCCTCTGAACAAATAGAGGGAATTGCCATCAATCGATACACAAACGAACACAATAATTTAGATTTTAACTGCAAGATGTTTTACTTAAAATCCACATAATCCTAACTAAAGGATTATGTTAAGTGAAGTAAGCACATACTTGTGGTGAGATCTTATCCGTAAAATCTAATTATTTAACAAAACTTGCTAATATTTGACACTAAAAAGCGTGTAAAAAATTAATTGATAATTGTAGTGAAATTTGTATAATTAGCCGACTAAATAAATTGAGTAATGATAATTGAATTACAATTCAAGAATGCTACCATCTCGTGAAACTTTAGCACGAGCGCAAAGATTTAATGATGATGTTGTTGACGTTTCGGGTGTGGATCTAGTATTAAGCTTGATCACCACAGCAGATTTAATTCGAGCAAATATTTATGCACAGTTAACCAAAGATTATGGTGTATCTGAAGGCAAGTTTGCTTTATTAATGTCGCTCTATTCTGAAGGCGAAACTAATGCCAGCGATTTAGCATTGCGAATAGGCGTAACACCGGCAACCGTTTCAATTATGGTCAAGCGAATGCTTGCAGCATCAAGCCCTTTAATATCAATGAGCAAAAGTGGAGAAGATGGCCGTACACGTCTGATCGCTTTAACTGATGCTGGCATTAAACTTATTCATAACGCATTACCCAATCATCTCAAAGCTATCCGGGCTTTTGCTCAAGTTTTAGATAGCCAAGAACAAGAATCTTTAATACAGATGTTACGTAAATTATTACGAAAATAAACGACTTTATTACCTTAAAGTCATATTACTTTATCTTAATACTTAGCTGACTAAATAAATGGAAAATAAGCTATAATGAATATGCCAAAAAATATTAAAATCCCCGTTATATTTTTACTACTGCTTTTATTAGGATCAACATTAATTTATTTTGGTTCTCGAAACGACGCTGTATCGGTTGCCAAAAGCATTAAATCAGGTGTACTCACTGCTGATGAAATTAATGTCGCTTTCCAAAATGTTAGTGGTAAATTGTTAAAACGTACCGTCCAAGAATCACAACATGTGAAAAAAGGTGATGTTTTAATGGTACTGGAAGATACCGATACACAGCTTGCTATTGATCAACTTAAAGCAGTAATAGCAGGTCAAGAAGCGGCAATTAATCAAGAACAGGCCGCAATAAAAATTGCTGAAGATGAAACTAATCTATCAGAAGTATCAACGTGGCGAAATATTGAATCAACACAAGCTAATATTGATGCGGCAATTTCAGCAAGAGATTTTGCAAATACAGAATATGATCGCCACACCCAACTTCGTAAAACGGGTGGTGCATCACAATCGCAATTAGATAGTACGCGTAATACTTATATTTCAACTAAGATGAGTGTTATACAATTACAAAGTCAATTAGCTACATTAATGGTCGGTGCAACACCAGATCAAATAAAACAATTTGCTCAAACTAAAAATGCTACCGGCATGACTTTACAATCGATTATTAATGCGCGTCATAATATTGAAAATCGTCAAAATCAATTAGCACAATTGCGTGCACAATTAGCACAATCACAAGCAGAATTAAAACAACTTGAGATCAATTATCAACGATTAACCCTTACCGCGCCAGAAGATGGAAAAGTCTTAAAACTCATGTATGAAGAAGGGGAATTAGTTCCTACTGGCGCACCAGCAGTGCTGTTAGAAACTGATCGTCAATATGTTGATATTTATGTCAATGAAAAGATGGTTAACGATTTCCAACCAGGTACTAGCGTAAGTGCTAATGTAATTGCGCTTGATAAAACAGTTAAAGGCAAGGTTAGATTTGCGACTGCAGCGCCGTCTTTTGCTGATTTACGCATGACTCGAGAAAGAGGACAAGCCGACTTAACATCTTATCAAGTTAGAATTTATGTTGATCCTATCCCACACTTATTAACGGGTATGACATTAGAGGTCGATCGATAATGCAAAACATGATTAAATCTATGCTTGAAGAGCTTGATGCTATGCTGTCCGGTCACTTTATACCTTATTATAAAGTAGCGATCGGTTTAGCGGCAATTGTTGCACTCATTTTTTCGCTCGTTCTTAGTCATGGAGCCGTGTTTGAAGGTAAAATTGCGGTAATTGATCTTGATGGTTCTAAATATTCTACTGAATTAATTAGTAAAGTGAACACTTCACCTTATATCCAAGTTGCTGAAGTGATAAGATCACCGGTTAATCCGATAACCCTAGTGTCACACGATCGTAATTTGGGAGTGTTATATATTCCTAAAGGCTTAGAAAAAAGTTTAAAAAAAGGCGATCAGACCGTTCGTTTAGGTTATTTTGCCGATGACACCAATGACGCGCAAAATGCGAAAGTGTTACAAAGTCTGAATGAATATATACCTGAATCAGGTGCGGAGCTAAGTGTTAGTCGTGTTTCTGCGTTAGGATTAGGTCGTGAAGGCACCGAGGCAGCATTATCACCAATGCAAATCAAAACACGGTATATGTTTAACCCAGCAAGTTCTTCGACCATATCGACCATTATTTATTTTGTCTACTTTTTTTCTTCTTTAACTTATGGTTTAACATCGTTAATGATCATCGGTCGCCTAAAAGTAACAGGCATGTGGCAAACGGTGTTAGAACGAGGTTTTATGCCATTATTGGCAAGAACAATACCTTATGCACTATTTTATACAACAGGGCTAACCTTGATTACGGCTATATTAGTAATATTTGGACAATTACGCTTTGATGGTAATTATTTTGCTTTTGTACCGAGTATTTTTATGACAGGACTTGCTTTTGGCTGGTTAGGTTTATTGCTATCTTGGAACACCAACAACCCAGGTGAAGGTGCTAGTCGTATGATCTTTTTGGTACCACCTGGGTTCATCATGGGGGGATCAACCATGGCCGTAGGTATCATGCCTATATGGGCTTATTATATCAGTCATGCCTTTCCTTTAGTGTGGCTTTTTCGCTTTTTCCGAGATTTTGCCATGCGAGGACGCTCATTAATTGATATGTTAGCAACATATGGCATGTTTATTATCTATCTGACCATTATTGCTTTTGTCGTCATGATGGTAATTAATCATGTTAGAAAGAAAACAGGTATTGAAAATGTAAACCAGATAAAAGATTACTAGTTAAAATACACTAAAATTTTATACTGAAACGCATTTATTTTCTTAACGTTTTTACAAAATTTGGTACTGTTTATTCTATGTGATTTAGATATTGTTAATTTTGGTGATAACGTGTTAACCCAAAGGGGGATGATCTGCCCCCCGCTTAAATCTCAATTCAAATACGACAATAATAATATGCTTTTTGTACTATATTCTGGTCAACAGATTAATATATAGTCGTTGGCAAGATATCTGTATTGCCATTTTGATCTATAAACAAACGGAACACTTTTTTTTCACCATTGTTAAGGGTAAATTCACGTTCACGACGAGGTGCATTGAAACTACACAATCCCTTTCCTTGTATTGATGCGCCAACTAAAATGTTTCCACTAGGTGCATACAATGAAACATACTCTTTTGTTTCTAGCTTTGCTGCCTCGTTACCATTAATGAATACATTAATATAACAGCCACTACCGACAAAGCCTTTATCTCTTATTAATACCAAATTGGCATAATTATCGACTCTATTGTCAAATCCTAAAATTCTCTCTTTTGGGGTATACTTAGCTTCACTCAATAAAGTCGGAGTAGTTGAGCAACCAGCAAGAAAGGTGACAATTAACAATGCAATAATTACTTTTTTCATCTTCTTTCCTAAATCACTTATTTTTCGTAATGTCATGTGATTTTATGGATTTAATTGATAAAATTCAAACATAATCGCTTCAATAAAACGGTCAATGAACCAATTGCATCAAAAACGAGAAAATTGCAAAATAAGTTTCTGACAGAAATTTTAAGGAACTTTATGTCTTTAAGTATAAAAATATTTAGTACTACTCTCTAATTCGGGATAACACATAAAGGAGGATTAAAGACAACTTTGTCCTTGATGTTGCGTTGGAATGTTAGGGTATTTTGCAGCACATATCCCTATTTAAAATTATGACTAAAACGATAAAAACCTAAACATCAAGTGCTTACAATTTGAAATGAGAAAAAAGTCCCTAATAGATATAAAAAAGTAAGGTAACCGCATTATCCTTTTAACCCAGATACAATATTTGTAATAACTAAATAGTTTTACATAAACCATCCACAATCTAAATAACCACAAATACCCGCTGTTAAAAATGTTCGTATTTATATAAAAAGATGAAACTTGTGATCAAGATCACTTCGCTAATCGAAATCGACTATTTTGTAAATTGGTCAAATTGTTTTCTTTTACTTCTTATCAAGAATTACCTAACAGACTAAATTTACTGATAATATTCTATTTTTTGTTTTCTCCTATTTTCCCACTCCTTTCGTTTAATTTAAAAAAGAAAGTAATATTTACCGTTATTTTCATAAAAGCATTTTGTGACTTATCTATCATTTTCATTGTCTTTCGTGTGTTTAAATTTAATAACTCAATGAAAGTAATGTGAATGAACGTGTTATGAATGATGAAATGATGACCACACTACAACGCCGAGAAAAAATAATTCATTTACTTGATAACCAAAATACAGTTTCGGTTAATAAGTTGAGTAAATTATTTAAAGTATCAACAGTGACTATTCGTAATGATTTACGTCATTTAGAAGATAAAGGCTGCGTATTACGCTGTTATGGTGGTGCTATATTAAATAAGGCCTTTGCCTTTGATAAACCATTGTTAGATAAAAGCCGCATCAATTCAAACATAAAAAATAAAATAGCCCAAAAAGCTGCTGAGCTAGTGCAAGATGGCGATCGTATTATCCTTGATTCTGGCTCGACAACAGCAGCAATGGTGCCATATTTATATAAAAAACAAAACTTAATTGTTTTTACCAACGCTATCAATATTGCTTACGACTTATCAACCAATACCGATATTGATGTGATTATTGCTGGTGGCAATATTAGAAAAAAAGCCTACTCGATTTCAGGCCCTACTGTTGAAGAGCAACTAAAAATGTTTCACTTCAATAAGCTCTTTTTAGGCGTTGATGGATTTGACTTAAATGCTGGGATCACAACACCTAATTTTGCTGAAGCTGTTGTTAATCGAATCATGTGTCAAGTATCAAGCGACATTATTGCTATTACTGATTCGACCAAATTTGGACGTAAAAGTTTTTGTCTGATCGAAAAGATCAATTGTATTAATACGCTAATTACTGATTCAAAAATTCCAAAAGATTACTTAACACAATTACATACATTAGGCATCAATGTCGTTATTGCAGATTCATAAACGACTTTATTTTTATCAAAACAAATTAATTACTAAACAGGGTTCTTATTATGCAACAATACTTTAATTATTCACTAGATTGGTTAACACAACGTAATGCACAACATACCGCTAAAGAAATTTGGCAACAACCACAAATTTGGCGCGAAGTTCTTGAACTAATTCAGCAAAAACAACCTGAACTACAACAATTTTTGCAACCTATACTGGCTGATGCCAATTCAGATATCATTTTAACTGGCGCTGGTTCATCTGCTTTTGGTGGTGTTGCACTTGCCCCTTGGCTTCGTGAGCATACCCACCGCAACTTTTTTGCCTATGGCACAACCGAAATTGTCGCAGATCCACTACAATACCTACGTCCTAATAAAAAAACCTTAATCATATCCTTTGCGCGTTCAGGAAACAGTCCTGAAAGTGTGGCAACAGTTCAACTTGCTGACCAATTAGTGGCAGATTGTTATCACCTTTTTATAACTTGTAATCCGAATAGTGCTTTAACCCAATATGCAGCTAACGCCAACAATAGCAAACGAATTTTTGAGCTCATTATGCCAGAAGGTACCAATGATTTAAGCTTTGCTATGACATCGAGTATTAGCAGCATGATGCTAGCAACATTACTGATTTTTGGTCATTTTGATAACCAAACAACTCTCAATGCTGTTAATAAAATTGCTGATATAGCAGAGCAAAAATTGATAAGCTGGCAAGATATTACTAAACAATTAGCAGCAAAATCACATCAACGAGTGATCTATGTGGGTAGTAGCTGTTTTACCGGACTTGCTCAAGAATCAGCATTAAAAATTTTAGAACTAACAGCCGGCAAAATAGCCAGCCGTTTTGACTCAATACTAGGGCTTCGCCATGGTCCTAAATTTATGGTAGATAAACAAAGTCTAGTTATTTGTTTATGTTCGAATGATGCCTATATACACAAATATGATAACGATTTATTTAATGAATTAGTTCACGATCATATCGCTACCGATGTTCTAGCCCTTAGTGGCAAAAACAATAACACCCCAAATGTCTTATCGATTGATAGTGATCTGGCTGATTGTTGGCTACTCTTCCCTTATCTTGTTTTTGCCCAAATGCTCGCTTTTGAAAAATCATTAAGCTGTGGCTTAACGCCCGACAATCCATGTCCTACCGGTGAAGTAAATAGGGTTGTAAAAGGTGTGACTATTTATCCATTTAATCGAGTCTAAACGGTAATTATTTTATATCAAACCACTAAGGAGGGAATCAGTATGGGGACGCCAAATATTCTAATGACACGCATAGATAATCGTTTAGTCCATGGTCAAGTCGGAGTCACTTGGGTAAATGCACTTGGTGCTAATTTATTATTAGTTGCCAATGACAGTGCTGCACAAGATCCAGTCCAACAAAACCTTATGGATATGGTCATCGCTGAAGGTATTCAAACCCGTTATTTTACTTTGCAAAAAACGATCGACATCATCGGCAAAGCCGCCGATCGTCAAAAAATTTTTATTGTTTGTAAAACACCACAAGATGTTCTTACGCTAGTAAAAGGTGGCGTACCTATCAAATTTGTCAATGTCGGTAACATGCATTTTTCAGAAGGGAAAAAACAGATACATAAAACGGTATCGGTTGACGAAAGTGATATTGCCGCATTTAAAGAACTTCACCAATTGGGTGTCACTTGCGAAATTCGCCGAGTGCCCGATGAGTCCGGTGAAAAAATTTCAGATTTACTCAACTTTTGTTAATAACAGGGAGCACTATATGTTAATCGATGCGTTATTAATTGGGCTATTAGCAGGTATTGCTGGCGTTGATCTGTTTGATGGACTCACGCATTTACATAGACCGGTTGTTATTGGTCCTTTGGTCGGTCTAATTTTGGGCGATGTCACAACAGGTTTATATGTTGGCGGTTCATTGGAATTGGTCTGGATGGGGATGGTACCGTTAGCCGGTGCACAACCACCAAATGTGGTCATTGGTGGTGTAATTGGTACCACATTTGCCGTTTTAACTCATGCCGATCCTAAAGTAGCGATTGGAATTGCCGTACCATTTGCTATTGCAGTGCAAGGTTGCATTACTATTTTATTTACTATCTACTCACCAATGATGCATAAATGCGACAAATTTGTCGATCAACTCAACTTCAAAGGTATTGAATGGGTCAACTACTTAGGAATGATTATATTATTTTGTTTCTATTTTATTGTCGCATTTTTACCTATCTATTTTGGTGCAGATGCAGCTACTGAGTTAGTCAAAAAATCACCACAATGGTTACTTGATGGGTTAAGTATTGCCGGTGGTATGATGCCTGCAATTGGATTTGCCATGTTAATGAAAATTATGATGAAAAAAACTTATATCGCTTATTTTATTCTCGGTTTTCTTGGCGTGACATTTCTAAAATTACCTATTTTGGCAATTGCATTAGGCGCACTTGCCATTGCAATGATCGATTTCTTTAATTATAGCCGTGATAACAATCAAAGTAACAAGCCAGCCGGCTCAATGGAGGTGGAAGATGGGATTTAATAACGATAGTGAAAGCCAAATGGCACAAAAAGCAGAAAAGCGTATGGAACAAGCGTTAGCTACCAGCAAAGTATCGACCGATACCTACAGTGATCAAAGCCAAAATATCACATTAACTAAGAGTGATATCAATCGTATGGCATTTCGATCACTTGCATTACAAGCTTCATTCAATTATGAACGTATGCAAGCGGGCGGTTGGCTATTTACAATTTTACCTGCATTACGAAAAATTCATCAAAATAAAGATGATTTAAAAAATTCAATGCATATGCATATGGAATTTATTAATGTCCACCCTTTTGATGCGACATTCTTGTCTGGACTGGTATTAGCCATGGAAAAAGGCAAAGAAAATATTTCAACCATCCGAGCAGTTAAAGTTGCATTAATGGGGCCTTTAGGCGGTATAGGTGACGCATTATTCTGGCTGACATTATTACCTATTTGTGCAGGAATTGGGGCATCATTGGCATTAGAAGGTAGCTTATTTGGACCAATTATCTTTCTATTAATGTTTAACGTGGTACACTTTGGATTACGTTTTGGCCTTGCTCACTACGGTTATCGGGCTGGTATCAGCACTTTACCATTATTAAAAACGCACACTAAACGTATTTCGCATGCTGCATCAATAGTTGGCATGACCGTTATTGGTGCTTTAGTTGCCTCGTATGTACATTTAGCCACACCACTAGAAATTAATGCAGGACAGGCACATATTGCACTACAAACCGATGTACTGGATAAATTAATGCCTAATCTATTACCGTTAGGATTT
This sequence comes from Gilliamella sp. B2838, assembly GCF_026536185.1. Lineage (NCBI taxonomy): Bacteria > Pseudomonadati > Pseudomonadota > Gammaproteobacteria > Orbales > Orbaceae > Gilliamella > Gilliamella sp. B2838. The sequence continues at coordinate 59,429 of NZ_JAFNOO010000009.1, read as the reverse complement.
ACATTAATGGTTTATTCACTCATGAAACGTAACTTTTCACCGGTTAAATTAATTGGTTTAACTGTAGTAATTGGTGTTTTAGGTAAATTAGTTGGTTTTTTATAAAGGACAAATTATGATAGGTGTGATATTAACCGGTCACGGTAGCTTTGCTACCGGCCTTTTTCAGGCTGCAACACAAATTATTGGCGAACAAATACAATTTAGCGCAGTTGATTTTCCTGATGGGATGAGTAGTGAACAACTTGAACAACAGCTCAAAGCATCATTAAAATCAAACGATACCGGTGAAGGCGTCATTTTTTTGACCGACATTGTTGGTGGATCTCCTTTTAAACTATCGGCTACGCTTAGCTTCGAATTTGAGAAAATCGAGGTGATTAGTGGTATTAATATGCCGCTATTATTAGAAATATTGTTACAACGCGATGAATTGGATTTGCAAACCTTACGTTTAAAAATTGTTGAAAATGCCGATAAAAGTATCAGTAGTTTATGGCATGAACAACAAAAAAAATCAACTTATGAGAAGGAATGTTCAGATGGCATCTAAGCAAATTCATGCAAAACAAGTTTTAACACCTATTGGTTGGTTAGAAAATGCCATTATCACTATTGAAAAAGATAGAATCACCAATATTGAGCTTAGTGATAAACCCAGTGTCAATGAGATTAAGGTATTACCAGCACTAATTGATACCCATATTCATGGCGTAATGGGTGCAGATACGATGGATGCAACGCATACCGCTCTTGATACCATGAGTCGTTTTCTAGCACAGCGTGGTGTAGGTGCTTTTTTGGCAACAACAGTAACGGAAAGCCATGAAAAAATTGAAGCGGCTTTAATACAAGTAAAAAATAGTATTAAACAAGGGGTATCTGGTGCAACCTTACTTGGGTCATATCTAGAAGGACCTTTTTTTACCGCAACACACAAAGGTGCACACCCACAAGAACTACTACATGCCCCCAATCAATTACTCATTGAAAAATGGTTAAAACTTGCAGAAGGGACATTAAAGTGCATCGCTTTAGCGCCTGAATATCCTGAATCGATAGCGATAATCAAATGGCTATCTAGCCAAAAAATACGTGTCATGCTAGGACATACTGATGCAGACTATTCAACTACTAAAGCGGCACTGTTGGCCGGCGCAAGTGGCGTAGTACATTGTTATAATGGGATGTCAGGTTTACAGCATCGTAATCCCGGTGTTGTTGGCGCAGCACTCAGTATTGACAATTGCCAAGCAGAAATCATTGTTGATGGCCACCATGTTCATCCTGCAGCTGTTGCGATTGCTCACAAATGTTGTGGTAAAAATTTATTACTCATCACTGATGCTATGCGAGCAACCGGTATGCCTAATGGAGATTATCAATTAGGCAAATTAGTCGTACATATGCAAGATAATGTTGTACGCACCGATGAAGGAAGTCTTGCTGGAAGTGTATTAACGCTGGATCGTGCTGTTAACAATTTTGCTAAATTTACAGATATTTGTTTTGAACAAGCATGGCTACATGCTAGCTATTACCCAGCAAAAGCATTAGGTATTGATGAAGATTTAGGTAGTATTTCCATCAATAAATTAGCTAATTTAGTCTTACTTAATAAGCGAAATGAACTAGTTGCAACTATTGTTAATGGTAAAGTGGTATATAAATCAAAAGAATATGATGATCATTATTTTTGCTAAATGCTGAACAAAGCATAATTATGATCACTAAACCACGCCTAAAGAATATTTTTATGCTATAACCAAAAGAGTATAACAATGTTATAACTCACGTTTTTAAATGACATAAAAGGAGGTCATATGAAACAAATCCTATTTAAAGGAATATTAGGTTTAACAGCATTGTTGTCATTTTCAACATATGCAACAGATACGCTAGATGATTATACTTTAGAACAAGTGGTCGTATTTAGCCGTCATGGTTTACGTGCACCATTAGCAAGTCCAACAAGCACACTAGGGAAAGTCACGCCAAACCAATGGCCACAATGGGATACACCAGCGAGTTATTTGACCATACGCGGCGGTGTGTTAGAAACATATTTTGGTCACTATTTTAGCCAATGGCTTGTGGATAATAAATTATTAAATGCCGATAGTTGCCCAACTGAAAAAGATGTTTACATTTATACCAACAGCCTTCAACGAACAATTGCGACCGGACAATATTTTGCGGTTGGTGCTTTTCCTGGCTGTATAGTGCCTATTATTCATAAAGAAAAACTCGGTACGATGGATCCACTGTTTTTCCCTGTTATTCGAGATGATAGTCCTGAATTTAAACAAGCTGCGATTAATTCAATTAATCAAAATGCAGATTCTAATGGTATTGACGGGTTAAATAAAAAGCTAAATAAAGCCTATCGAGACATGGCTAATGTCATCAATTATCCAAAATCAAAAGATTGTTTAAACAACAAGCAATGTGACTTTATTGCTTTACCAACACAATTGATCATCGAAAAAGGTAAAGAACCTGGTATTACTGGACCACTACGAACAGGAACATCTATTGCCGATGCCTTTATATTACAATACTATGAAGGCGTACCTTTAGCAAAAGTAGCTTGGGGCAAAATAAAAAATGAGCAGCAATTTAAACAACTAGTTGCCATTAAAGAAGATTATAATAAGGTTCTGTTTGGCTCACCTGTTGTGGCAAAACACGTCGCTGCAAATTTAGTTAATTATATTAATCAAGCATTCACTGAAAATGACTCAACTATAAAGTTTACTTTTTTAGTAGGGCATGACTCCAATGTAGCTTCTTTATTTTCAACACTGCAGATTCAACCTTATAACTTACCAAACCAGTTTGAAACAACACCTATTGGCGGCAAAGTGGTATTCGAAAAATGGCGAAACAACAGTAGTGGCGAAAAATTTATGAAAATTGAGTATGTTTATCAATCTACAGATCAAATTCGCAACTTATCACCATTGAATCGTGATAATCCACCACAAAAAGTCACCTTAAACATGACAAAATGCCCAACAAATGCAATGGGACTTTGCTCATTCACCACCTTCAAACAAGTGATGGATGATATCAGCAAATAGTGTTATTTATTAATAGTAAGCAAAAACTGTTAACTGGCGTTTTATGCTTACTATCCATTATGTTTATCTAAGGTTATTCAGCATTAATTTTTGAAATCACAATATCCGTTGGCATAACTTTTTTAATGATTAATTCATCAAAACTATTAATGTTCAATGCAACGTTTGCCTGAGCACAGTTAAGTAAATTAACACCAATAACTTGGCATTTAGCATTAAAAGCAGATTGTATTCCCGCAATCGAATCCTCAAAAACAATACATTGCTCAGCAAGTAATCCAAGTGCTTTTGCGCCTTGCAAGTAACCGTCCGGAGCAGGTTTAGTCTTTGCTACCATTTCACCCGTGATAAAAACGGGTGGTTTCGCTACGCCAAGCAGGTTGAATCGAGATTCAGCAACTATTTTAGTGCCAGAAGTCACAATGCCCCAAGGTATATTTTGCGATGATAACAATTGTAAAAATTTACTCGCGCCGGGTATTTCACCTATGCCATCTAAGTCTTGTGATTCTAATTGCTCCATCCAGTTAAACTCTTGTTTTATCTCTTCATTAGGTTTATCCGGTAAAAAAAGCTTTATATTGTCAATCGCTTTACGCCCATGAATTGAAGTCAACACATAATCATGATCTAGATGATGACGCTTGGCAAATTTTAACCAACAACGCTCAACTGCTGATAATGAGTTGACTAATGTCCCATCTAAATCAAAAAGAAGTCCTTTAGCTTGCATATTATAATTTTCCTGTACGACTACATTGAATTTACTCTTCTATCGATTTTTGCATTAACTGATTTCCATTTAATGCAAATAACGTCAATCAATCACTTTTGCCATACCTGTATAGAGACTCATTAAACATTCAATCTCAACACAACAATACGCTGCTGATATTGTCACAAGTATCACAACAGGCTGCGACTGCATAGCCACATGAACTCACCGTTGAAATAGTTAACAAGTGATAAATAGTAAAAGTCGTTATCTGCTAACTTTATTATTGTGCTTTTTAGTATTTATTAAGATGAAATAAGTTAAATAGCCCCGCCTTTTCAAGCGTTATTTATCCATTACTTGTTGGACAACAACTTGCTGGAAATAGCCATCATAGTTTTGCATATTGGCAAAACCAGTTTGTGACTCCATCGTATTTAACATACCCATCGTCATAGCTCGTTTAAGCATCACCTCTACCGGTTCATGTTGGTGAATACCAACAGCCAGCCCAGCTAAAGTTACATCTCCAGAACCGACAGGATTAACCACATTAATTTTAGGAATTGTTACTCGATAATATTGTCCATGACAACGAGCAAAGGCGCCATTTTTACCCAATGATACAATGACAAAAGCGATGTTATCCAACAAAGGATGATTAACCGCTGAAATCAGTGAATCAATATTTTGTTCATCAATATTAACTTGTAGAATTTGTTGTAGTTCACTCTTATTGGGTTTTATCAAATATGGTTTATTTTGGGAGATTAACACCTCATGCAGCATGTTGCCAGATGAATCAAGTAAAACGGGAATATTGTTTTTATTCGCTTTTTCAATAAGTTGAGCATAAAAATTAACAGGAAAACCTTGGGGCAACGATCCAGAAATTGTGATTACTTTGGCCTGACTTAATAGTGTTTGATAATGATTGAAAAAATGAATCACATCTTGTTCAGTAAGTATAGGTCCTGATTCAAGAATTTCAGTTTGATTCCCCTCATGTAAAATCGCTATACAATTTCTTGATTCCTGCTTTGTAATATAAAAATCATATTTAATATCATCTTCAGTCAATTTTTTTTGAATATATTCACCCGTAGTGCCACCAACAATACCCGAAGCTAATACATCTATCCCCGAATATTTAATCCCCCGAGTTACATTCAGTCCCTTCCCTCCGGCTGTTTTTCTGACGTCTTTTACTCGATTAATATCATTAATGTTAAATTTTGCCAGTGGATAAGAGATATCCACCGAAGGGTTCATTGTAATGGTTAATATCATGTTTTTTTCCTACACAAATGATGCTCTACTATTGTTTATGAGAAATATTCAACTTACTTAATTTGGTTAATATGATGTAAGAAAAAAGTTTGTAACAGTATTAGTCTTTGCTTAAATTCGATAAGCTGAAATTGATGATTTTTTTATAAACGACATTCCATCGAAATCCCATCATCCTTGTATTTTATACAGCTATAAAACCAACACCTTTTGCTTCAAATTCTTGTTTACATCGACTATTAACATCAACATCTGTAATAATTACATCAAGCTGGCTCATAGGTAACACAACATTGATACCATTACGCCCAAACTTTGATGAATCTAAAACCGCAATCACATGTTTTGCAGCTTTAGCCATAACGCTACTTATAGTATAACCTTCATTAAACGTTGTTATTCCTCTTTCAGCATCAATCCCGTCTGCGCCAACAAACAAAATATCTGCTGAAATGCCGGCTAATGATTGCTCAGCAATTTTTCCATGAAAAGAACGTGTTTTGTGTCTGAGCGTACCTCCACACATAAACAACATGATGTCACTATTGTCTGATAAGATAAATGCTGACGTCAGACTATTGGTAATCACTGTAATATGTTTTAGTTTTACCAGCTCTTCAGCTATTAGCATAGTTGTACTACCGCTATCTAAAATAATTGTATCACCTTCTTTAACATATTTAACTGCTTCAATTGCAATACGTTTTTTTGCTTCTATAAATCGCTGATAGCGCTCTTCTAATTGCAACTCTTTAAACGATTTCATTTCTCCATTATCAACGATTTTAGTTGCGCCACCATGAAAACGTATTAATACGCCTTGTTTTTCTAGCAATCTGAGATCGGTTCGAATCGTGACTTCTGAAACATCATATTGCTGAGATAAATCACTCACCAATAAAGTACCTTTCATATTAATAAGCGCTAATATCTGTTGTCGTCTTTCACTTGCATTCATATTATTTCCTTTTTCGAAAATTTTTCAGCAGTGTATAACAAACAAAATCAAAAGATAAGCGCTCTTTTTCATGGTGGAATTAATTTAAAATTCTAACGGCAATTCAATAAAATTTTGCCATTCATGGGTTGTCCATTCAAACTACTCACTTCATGAACAAAAGCGTCAAAATCACCAATCACAGCAATGAGATCATCAAGCTTAATTTTGCCGTCTACAAAAAATTGGCTCACCAGTTGCCACTCTTTACCAGGCCAAGGATCGGAATAGTTCATCCAACTACCTAAGATTGCAAGCTCCTTCCTTAAAATCAAACCAAATGTTTTTTCTGGCAAGGTAAGATCATTATGCAGTGTGCCAATCAAACAGACCTTGGCCCTAGGACCGGCAATCTCGATAGCTAATTTAACCGTAATAGGCGATCCTGCAGTTTCTAAAACAATTTGCTCAAAACGGCATGATGACAAAGCTTGATGAATATCTTGAGCGGTTAAATCTTTAGAATTATAGACAGCATCAGCGCCTAATTTTTGAGCTAGTTTTAAACGCTCATCATTGATATCAACAACCGTAATCGATTTAGCCCCCATCGCTTTGGCACATAACAGGGTAAGTAACCCTATTGTGCCACCACCAACAATCACTAAATTTTTATCTTGGCATCCTTTAGCCAATAATAGTGCATGCATACCCACTGTCATTGGCTCAAAAAAAGCGCCTTCCAATGCATTTACTCCTTCGGGTAATTTAAATGCGTTTTTTTGATCTAATACTATATATTGAGCAAATCCACCTGCCATTCTTGATCCGACAAAGGTATAGTTTTTACACAGTGAATAATAGTGTTTTTGGCATTCATCACATTTAAAACAAGGCAATAAAGGCACACAAGAGATCAAATCACCAATTGCAAAGCCTGTGACTGCCTCGCCTTTTTCAACCACGGTACCACTAAACTCATGACCCAGTGTAATTGGATAAAAATGTGCAGCATGATGAAAGATTCTTGGGATATCAGAACCACATAAACCACAATAAGCCACTTTTACTAAAATTTGATTTTGCGAGGTTATTTTAGGTACTTCAACATGTTGTACAGCTAAAGTTCCGCCTTCATTGACAATAACCGTTTTCATTTTCATTTCCTTACGTTAGTCATCACATTTTGTTAATGTATTGCTTTGACTTATTACGCATAGTCAAAGCCAGTTAATTTTTTTTAAAGTGCAACTTCGAATTTATTGATTTATCTGGTCTTTTGCTATTATTTGCTGTTGCAATAATTTATGTTTTTGTGCTCGTTTCCAGGTTAAATACAGGCAGAACAAATAAAAGATACCAATAACTGCAAAACCAATAGGTTGATTTAAATTAACTAACTGAACCATGATATAGGTAATAGGCGAACCACCTTGATCCATCGCACCAACCGAGATGCCATTACCAGCAGTAATAGTACCGGCATTGACGGCAAGCTGAGTGGTTAGTGGCACCATTTGAGTTGCAATCCAAAGCGTAATAGCAATAATGATTGAACCGGAAATAATAATCCTAAACAGATTGCCTTGATGAATCGCCACACCCATTGCGATAAAAAAGCCGATAGTTGCTAAGTCACCAAAAGGAAGAACTTCATTACCGGGCAGCACAATGGCAATAAAAATACTTAACGGGATAAAAATTAAGCTGGCAGATACGACTGTTGAGTGACCGAGTAATAAGGCAGGATCTAAACCAATTAAAAAGTCTTGCCCGCCAAATTTTGACTGTAAATGTTTACGTGCTTGTTTAGAAATGGGGGTTAATCCATCCATGATGGGTTTAATCACTCTTGGCATTAATAACATGACTGCCGCGGTTTGAATCGCAAGTTGCAAGGTCTGTTTAACCCCATAACCGGCTAATACGCCTAATAAAATCCCCATAAATAGACCAACTGTGACTGGCTCGCCAAATGCGCCAAACCGTTTTTGCATATCTACCGCATTGAAATTAATCTTTCTAATGCCAGGTATTTTTTCAATCACCGCATCGACAAATACCGCTATCGGTCCACAATAGGCCGAAGTACCATGTGGCACGGCAATGCCGTCAAGTTCAAAAAAATCTTTGGTATCTTTAGCAAACCAATCCCCCAATTTATAAGCAATAATTGCATGTACAACCACGCCAGCAATACCTAGCCAGTAAGAGCCGGTTGCAATATAAACCAGCGCCCCGCTGAAAGTCATATGCCAAATGTTCCAAATATCAACATTCACCACACGCGTCAATTTTAAAATTAACATAACTATATTGACGACAATGGCGATAGGAATGGCAACTAAGGCAATTTGTGAGGCCCAAGTCATTGGCGCTGCACCTGGCCATCCAACATCAACAATACTAAGACTAATATCAAACCGTTCCGCCATTGCTTGCGCCGCAGGTCCGACCGAACTAGTTAATAAACCAACAACCAATCCAATACCGACAAAACCAATACCTATATGGATTCCAGCTTTTAATGAATCACCCAGTTTCATTCTTAACGCTAACGAAAATAGGATAATGACAATAGGTAACATTACTGATGGACCTAGATCCAAAATGTACTGCATAATTTCAGTAAACATAGATTTATCCTTTTAAAATAGATAAGATTTTTTGTTTAAGTTGATCGATACCTACACCAGACACAAAAGGCATGCCATGTACAATAGGAATATCACCAAACTGTTGATCCATCTTTGCTGTAGTACAAATTAAGTCGACATCATCAATAAACGTGTTTATTTCGTTTATACGACATTGAATAAGATCAAGTTGAATATTATTTTCATTGCATAGTTCTTTTATTTCTTCCGCGGCTAATGTCGAAGTTGCAACAGCACCACCACAGGCAACAATAATCTTTTTTTTCATAAAAACTCCTGTAACTCATTGATGAAATATTACATTTTCAAAATGCGTCGTAATTTGTTCTTGCGATGCATTTAGAAGAAACTGATAAAATTCTTCATGTTGCAAATTAGTAAATAAGGCTTTTAAAAGCGCTAATTGATCTGCAGGCGAGGTAACAACTAACGAAATAATTAGCGAGACATCAACTAAACTATCATCATCAGCCCGATTGAAAGCAACCGGTGAACCTGTTCGCAAAATAAAAATAGCAGGGGTATTGGCATGTTCAGCTTCACAGTGAGGAATCGCAACAGCATAATTATCAAATGCAATGCCGGTTGGAAAGGCATTTTCTCTTGCGATAAGTGCTTGCAAATGACTTTTTTTAACAATTGTTTTTTGCTGCAATTGCTGACTGATATAGGTTAATGCTTCTAATTGATTTTTAAAAACAAGGTTGTCTTCGAAAAGAAGCCGGCATTTTTTCATAATTAATCTCCATACTTGATTTATGTTATTTCGAAAACAAAAGCTATATTCGAAAGATTATTTTCTTTCGAATATAAAAGCAAACAGCAATAATAAGTTTTGTGATCGAAATCTATTTTTTTCAAATAAAGAGAAATAAATCATCTCCATCTAATTGAGATAGCAAAAGATAAAATCTGATCACGATCACAAAAAAATGTTTTATCTATTGCAAAAAAAGATTAATGTGACAAAATGTTACCCGTAACAAATGAATAATAAGGATAAACAATGACTAAAAAAAATAAACAAGTTTTTGTTTTTATGGGAGTATCTGGTTGTGGAAAATCAGCAGTCGCAAAGCAAGTGGCTTATGACTTTGATGCTGCTTTTCTTGATGGTGATTTTTTACACTCTAAAGCAAATATCATAAAAATGCGTAATGGTATCCCATTAAATGATGAAGATCGTATGCCTTGGCTCCATTTAATCAGTAATGCAGCATTTGCAATGAGTAATGTTAATAATATTTCGATCATAATTTGTTCATCGTTAAAAAAACGCTATCGAGATATTATTCGGGGTGAAAATGAAAATGTTCACTTTATATACTTAAAAGGCAGCTTTGATGTTATTGCTGAACGGTTAGCAAAACGTGAAGGGCATTATCAAAAAGCCAATATGTTGCAATCACAATTTGATACCTTAGAAGAGCCGACGCCTGATGAAAAAGAGGTTTATACCATCAATATCGAACAGCCATTAGCAGGGGTTATCAACGATACTGAAAACGTCATCCGTTCAATTTGCCACTGCTTTTAACATATAAAAATTAAAAGAATATAACAATAAAAATTAAGAGGTTAATGTGAATCCAACAGTTCAAGCAGTTACACAGCGTATTATAGCGCGCTCAAAAGCTTCGCGTGAAGCTTATTTACAGAAAATAGAACATGCCATGTCTAACAGAGTCAATCGAGCCAATCTGCCTTGCAGTAATTTAGCACATGGTTTTGCCGCTTGTTGTATTGATGATAAAAATGACTTAAAAAATATATTAAAAAGTAATATTGGCATTATTAGTGCTTATAACGATATGTTATCAGCACATAAACCTTATGAGTTTTATCCAGAACAGATACGAAAAGTGCTGCATAAACTAGGTGCTGTTGGCCAAATGGCTGGCGGTGTACCGGCCATGTGTGATGGCGTTACGCAAGGTGAGCCGGGGATGGAACTTTCGTTAATGAGTCGAGATATCATTGCTATGTCAGTTGCTATTGGTTTGTCACACAATATGTTTGATGGCGCTTTATATCTTGGTATATGTGATAAAATTGTACCAGGATTATTTATCGGCGCGCTCACTTTTGGGCACTTACCTGCTATTTTTATACCAGCCGGCCCAATGCCTTCAGGTTTGCCAAATAAAGAAAAAGTTCGTATACGCCAGCTCTATTCAGAAGGAAAAGCTTCTCGCGAAGATTTATTAGAATCTGAATCAGCGTCATACCATACCAGTGGAACGTGTACTTTTTATGGCACCGCAAATAGTAATCAAATGGTCATTGAACTTATGGGATTACATTTACCCGGAGCCGCATTTGTCCATCCAGAAACAGCATTACGTTTTGAGTTAACTAATGCAGCCGCGCAGCAAATTACCCGCCTCACAAATCAATCAGGTAATTATATGCCTGTTGGTAAAATGGTTGATGAAAAAGTAATTGTAAATGGTCTAGTTGCATTACTCGCGACAGGTGGCTCAACCAATCTAACAATGCATATTGTTGCTATGGCTAAGGCTGCTGGGATTATCGTTAATTGGGATGATATTTCGGATCTTTCAACAGTTGTTCCACTCTTATGTCGAATTTATCCAAATGGCCCAGCTGATATTAATTATTTTCAAGCTGCCGGAGGAACATCACTACTTGTCAGAGAATTGCTTGAAGGTGGTCTATTACACGAAGATGTTGAAACTGTTGTTGGGCGAGGTCTTAGCCACTATACCAAAGAGCCTATTTTAGAAAATGGTAAATTAATTTTCCGCGAAGGTCCAAACAAATCACTCGACGAAAATGTTATCGCATCAATTAAAAAGCCATTTGATTCACATGGCGGCTTAAAAGTCATGTCTGGCAATTTAGGGCGAGCTATTATGAAAACCTCAGCTATCGCTAAAGAGCATCAAATAATTGAAGCACCAGCAGTAATATTTAATAGTCAATATGATTTAGATGCAGATTATAAAGCAGGTAAGTTAGATAAAGATTGTGTTGTTGTTGTGCGTTATCAAGGACCAAAAGCAATTGGTATGCCTGAATTACATAAACTGATTACACCACTCGGTGTTTTACAAGATCGTGGGTACAAAGTTGCGTTATTAACGGATGGTCGATTATCTGGTGCATCAGGCAAAGTACCAGCAGCAATTCATGTGACGCCAGAAGCTTACGAAGGGGGATTGTTAAGTAAAGTGCAAGAGGGTGATATTATTCGAGTTAATGGTCAAACGGGTGAAATCACTTTACTTGTAGATGAAGCTGAACTCGCTAAGCGTCAACCTTATGCGTTTGATTTACATGATTCTCATTATGGCTATGGCCGTGAGCTTTTTTCGGTTATTCGGGAAAATTTAACTTCAGCAGAACAAGGGGCGGTGAGCTTTTAATTCGATTTTCTGCCGCATGTTGCGGCAGAAATCTTAATATATCATGTAATTAGCCTTTATCTTAAACTTCATGATACATCATTAGGCGACTTAGCATGAATTATTTTTTAATGAAATTATCCACTAACAAATCAACTACATCTCCCATTTTGCCGTGCAATGAGGCTTTTACACTATAAAGTGCCATGCCCATCACTTGTGACGCTTGGATTTCAGGTGGCATAACAAGCTCATTTGAGCTGGTTTTCACATCCAACAATGCAGGGCCTGGGTGTGATAAAAATGATTGCATTGCTGCTTCAAGCAGATCAGAGTCTTCTACACTTATTGCAAACAATCCCATAGATTCAGCAACTTTAGCAAAATTAGGGTTTTGTAGGTCGGTATAATGATCAACCAATCCTTCTACTTTCTGCTCTAATTCAACAAAATTAAGTGAACCATTGTTAAGTACGATAATTTTTATTGGTAATTTTTCTTGGATGGTGGTTAATAAATCCCCCATCAACATACTAATACCACCGTCACCAGATAAAGTTATGACTTGGCGATTAGGAAATGCCTTTTGTACACCTAACGCTTGAGGCATCGCATTTGCCATTGTGCCATGTTTTAAACTAATTACGGTGCGTCTTTTACCATTAGTATTAAAATGTCTACATGCCCAAACCATAGCAGATCCAACATCAGCACAAAGAACCGCATCATCTGTTGCATATTTATCCACTAATTCAGTTAAATATTGAGGATGAATGGTTGCTTTTGAAGGCATTGATTTTTTATTTAATTTATTCATTGACTTGGTGTATAGCTCACGACATTTCACTAAGAAAGCTGTCTCTTGCTTTTCGTTAATTAATGGCAATAAAGCTGTAATTGTTGGTTTAGTACTACCAACAACGCCCACACTCACAGGATGACGTCGTCCAAGATGCGTAGCATCAATGTCAACTTGGATAATGATTGCTTTATTTGGGTAAAATTGTGACCAAGCAAAATCAGCACCTAACATCAGTAGTACGTCACAATCTTTGATTGCGGTCGAACCTGATTCAACCCCAAACATACCAGTCATACCCACATTATATGGGTTATCATATTCAACAAAATCTTTGGCTCTTGATGTATGCACAATTGGCGCTTTTAGTTTTTCTGCAAGACCAATTAATTCATCATGAGCCTCATGAGCGCCTTGTCCGGCAAAGATTGCTATCTTATGATTTTTATTTAATATATCGGCAATTTGATTAAGTTCTTCGTTAGAAGGATGAATAATTGGTTTAGGATGGTAAATTTTATGACCACTATTATCTTCTACTTTTTCTAAACTAATATTATAAGGAATGACTAAAACAGCAACGCCTCGTTGATTAATCGCAGCTTGAACTGCCGCTGTGGTTATTTGTCTTGCTTGTGTTGGATCATTTATTTCCTGACAAAATACCGAACAATTTTTATAAACAGATGGAAAATCAACTTCTTGTGGAAAATCAGTTCCTCTTTGTGAAGTAACCAATTGGCTTGCTAATAAAATAACCGGCACTTTATTACGTTGCGCTTCGTAAATACCATTAATAAAGTGTAAGCTTCCTGGTCCACATGAACCTGCACATGCAGTTATTTGATCAGTTAGATAAGCTTCAGCGCCTGCAGCAAAAGCCCCCACTTCCTCATGACGAACGTGCACCCACTCAATATCACTTTTTTTAATGGCAGATGTAATTTGGTTTAATGTATCGCCCACAATCCCATAACAATGTTTAACTCCGGCTTCACCTAAAACATCGACTATAATTTGTGCTACTGATTTTTTTGATGACATAGTTTCTCCTAAAAACTTTTATTGTTTTATTCCACTTTTAGATGCATAAATTACACCTACTTTGCCATAATGCGAATAGGTTATAAAAAAAACAGCAGAAAATGTTAAAAATGTAATAATAAAGTGGTCAATTTTAAGATAACTTGATTGGATAATATTCCCTATTACAATAAATCAATGTATTATGTTTAACATAGTATTTACTTCATAGAGTTGCTTTTGTGAAACAATTGTCATCTGAGCATGGGTTAATATCATCAATTTCTGCTCTGTTACCTGATTATTTATCCCAATATTTTCCATTATTAATTATTTGTATATTGTTATTGATCGCAATTTTACTATTTTCGTTTAGTAAATTGAGAATGGACATAATAGCGATACTGACAATTACCGCTATTACCATTACAGGTATATTAACACCATCTGAAGCATTAGCCGGATTTAGCGATCCCAATATCGTTCTTATTGCATTATTATTTATCATTGGTGAAAGCCTAGTTAGAACCGGTATATCGTTTAAAATGAGTGAATATATCCTAAAAATAGCGGGTAAGAACGATATTCGTATCATCATTTATATTATGCTGGGCTCTGCTCTACTCGGTTCAATAATGAGTTCTACTGGCGTAGTTGCGATTTTTATTCCGGTTGCTATCAGTATTGCCAATCATACGGGTATTCATGTCAAAAAATTGATGATGCCACTTTGTATTGCCGCTCTTATTAGCGGTATGATGACTTTAGTTGCAACTGCACCAAATTTAGTCGTAAATAGTGAACTTAGCCATTTTAAATTAACTGAGTTTGGTTTTTTCTCAATTACGCCAATAGGTTTAGGCGTATTGTTTGTTGGTCTTATTTACTGTGTATTAACTCGTAACTGGTTGCTTACCGCAGATCAGCTTGCGCCAACAACAATTCAACCGCAAAGACGACGAATTACGGATTTGATTCGTGACTATAAATTAATTGGTCGAGCACATCGTGCGCAAATTTTAGCGGGTTCACCTTTTGTTGGTCGAACCATCGATGGCCTACACTTGCGTAGTGAACATGGCGTAAATGTTATTGGTATTGAACGTTGGCGTAAATTCCAAAAGGTTCTTATTCCCGTCAATGGTTCAACGGAATTTAGAGAAAACGATATATTACTGCTTGATATGTCACACTCCGAAGCTGACTATCGTACTTTTCTAAATACCAATAATCTTGAACCTAAGGTATTGCGTGGTGAATATTTTTCAGAACAAGTTAAAGAGGTCGGTATGGCTGAAGTTGCCTTATTACCGGAATCAAGCTTATGTGGTAAAACACTTAATGAAATCGATTTTCGTAGTAAATATTTTTTGACCGTAATCGGTATTTGGCGCAATCATGCTCCTGTTGAAACTAATAACTTATTCCAAGAACGATTAGAAATGAGTGATACCCTGTTAGTCTGTGGAGATTGGGGATCAATTCAAAAACTACAAACCCGTACCAGTGATTTTGTAGTACTCGATTATCCTTCCGATATCGATGACATTGCTCCAGCAAGCTCACAAGCTTATGCTGCCTTAATTAATTTAGCTATCATGATTATATTAATGGTAACCGGTATTGTGCCAAATGTTGTTGCAGCACTTATTGCCTGTTTATTAATGGGCGCAACAAAATGCATTGATATGACTAATGCCTACAAGTCAATACACTGGCCAACATTAATTTTAATTATAGGGATGATGCCTTTTGCATTAGCACTAAATAAAACTGGTGGTATATCTCTCATTTCGGCTTGGCTTGAAGTCCATTTACGATCTTTTGGTCCATATATGGTACTTACCTTTGTTTTTTTATTATGTTCAATTGTCGGATTATTTATTTCTAATACAGCGACCGCCATATTAATCGCGCCAATTGCGATTGATTTAGCCTTAAAATTTGGTTATTCCCCTTATCCATTCGCTATGACTGTTGCCATCGCAACCTCTGCGTCGTTTATCACACCCGTTTCTTCGCCAGTTAAAACGATGGTAGTTGCGCCTGGGGGGTATAGTTTTAGTGATTTTGTTAAAGTTGGCGTACCATTAACCTTTTTAGTGATGGCGGTTGATATTGCTTTAGTGCCAATATTCTTCCCGTTTTAAAGCTTAACGGCTATAATGATTGATAACTGATAATATTAATACATACTTCACGAAATTAATGAATAGGAGAATTAAAAAATGATGAATTTTCTACAAACTATTTTAGCTCTAGCGGTTGCAGCCGCGATTATTATCGGTTTACTGACTTTTATCGGATTACTGGCTAAGTTTCAATGTTATAGAACTATAAAACAAGTTGAATCTGGCAAAATGAGTGATGCCACACTGATGCGCCGTTATAATATGACCAAAAAATATAAAGACAGTGTTTTTTGGACATTTTTTAATTATGGTATTTACTATAAATACGGTAAGAAATTAAATCAAAAAGTTTTTGAAGTTTTTAAAGAATGTATGATTAAACGAAATCTACCTTTATAAAATTTTTACTTATTCTCTATCTTGAAGCAAAGGCGCTAATTATCAATTAAGCGCCTTTCTGTTTAAAGATTCTCAAGAAAATTTCAGTTATAATGCCACTCATTATTTTCTGATTATGGATAAAGATACATGCCACAAAATATCAAGCCATTAAACATTATTTTTGCAGGTACCCCTGATTTTGCAGCCAAACACCTACAAGCTTTAATCGAAGCGAAACATAATGTGATAGCTGTTTTTACTCAGCCCGATCGTCCTGCTGGGCGTGGTAATAAGTTAACGGCAAGTCCGGTTAAACAATTAGCCATCGAAAATCATCTTCCGGTTTATCAACCAGCTACACTCAAAACTGAAGAAAATCAAAAAATCATTGCTGAGCTCAATGCCGACATTATGATTGTGGTGGCATATGGTCTTATTTTACCGCAAGCTGTGCTTAATATGCCTAAACTAGGTTGTTTAAATGTGCATGGTTCATTATTACCAAGATGGCGCGGCGCCGCCCCTATTCAACGCGCTTGTTGGGCGGGTGATACTTTAACCGGTATCACAATTATGCAAATGGATGCCGGGCTTGATACGGGTGATATGTTATATAAGCTCACCTGTCCAATTGAACCTTCTGATACCAGTGCAACGTTATATAACAAGCTGGCACAATTAGGTCCACAAGGGCTACTTGATACCTTAACGCTCATTTCTGAAGGAAAAATCCAACCCGAAAAACAAGATCCATCACAGGTTACTTACGCTGAAAAATTATCTAAACAAGAAGCTAAACTTGATTGGAACCTATCGGCACAGCAACTTGAACGTTGCATTCGCGCCTTTAATCCTTGGCCTGTGAGTTATTTTGACGTTAATGGCGAGCCAGTAAAGGTATGGCAAGCAGAAGTGATAAAAACATCCAACAATCAACCTGTTGGTACTATTTTACAAGCGGATAAAAAAGGGATATGTATTGCAACAAGTGATGGCGCATTAAATATGACACTTTTACAACCCGCAGGTAAAAAACCGATGTCAGCTCAAGATCTATTGAACTCTCGCAAAGCATGGTTTGAAGTAGGTAAGATACTGGGGAAATAGTTAAAAAGATATTACAGGATAAATTCCTGTAATATTATCGTTTTTTGGCTAACAGCGTCGCAAAGCGGAGCTTTATTCGGTTGCCATGGATATCCGTTTTATGCAGTTCGCCAACATCTTCATTGTATTTTAGGATGTCCCAATTTTGATAATAATTAAGTAACTCATTCTCTTTAAACGTAAACGAAAATCCTACAGTGCAAGGAAAATCATCAGTTGACATAGCGCAAACAATTAAATTATAACCACCCGTTTTAGTTATGTTTTGCATATTATGAATGATATCGGGAATTCTATCTGGTTGTAAAAACATCATTACAACAGTTGAAATAATTAAATCGTAGTTACCTTTTAAATTAGCCTGGTTAATATCATAAATAGATGCATTGATATGCGATAAATGATCGTTTGCAATAATTTCTTGTAAATTACTAATACTCATTTCTGACTTATCAACAGCATCAACATCAAAACCAAGTAGCTGTAGATAGAGTGAATTACGACCTGAACCACAACCTAAATCTAGCGCTTTTCCGACCTGAATGATTTGACAGACTTCCAACACGTCAGAATGGGTTTTAGTCATCTGATATTTTTTTTGGCTATAATCCTCAGGTTGACAATAAAAAGCCAACTGGCACTGCAAATCATCTGAAACTTGAGCTATTCGATGCCATTGCTGAGGCTCAATAAATGGAGGCTGATGCTCAACATCAAAAACATATTGAGAAACGATATCGCCTTGCTCGGTTAACATATCAAAATTGATATGACCTTTTATAATGTTTAATTTTGCCCAAGTACCTAGTTGTGTATTATGTTTTTCACGAAACAAATCGGGTAACGTTTTTGCATCCCAAACAGGAAACGTTTTGTAGCAAACTAAATCTTTATCTTTCATCACGAAGTACCAACAATGCTATCTAATAGTTGATTATTATAGTCAAGTATTAACCCAATAAACAACTTACTTTTTATAAATAAAATGATGTTTAAATCAGGAAAAATAAATTTATAGTAGCGAAGTTAACTATATCAACATATAATCATCAGCATTCTAAAATATAGAGTAATAAATATTAGAGGAACAATTTATGGGATTTTTAACAGGTAAACGCATACTGGTTACCGGCGTTGCAAGTAATCGTTCTATTGCTTACGGTATTGCAAAAGCGATGCACCGTGAAGGCGCAGAATTAGCTTTTACTTATCAAAGCGAAAAATTAAAAGGCCGTGTTGAAGAGTTTGCTGCTGATTTTAATTCTAAAATCGTTTTACCTTGTGATGTCGCGCATGATGAAAGCATCACAACATTATTTACAGAGCTAGCTAAAACTTGGGATAAATTCGATGGTTTTGTTCATGCAATCGCCTTCGCACCAGGTGATCAATTAGATGGTGATTATGTTAATGCGGTAACGCGTGAAGGTTTTGCCATTGCGCATGATATTAGCTCTTATAGCTTTGTTGCGATGGCTAAAGCTTGTCGTTCAATGCTAAATCCTAACTCAGCATTAGTCACGCTTTCTTATTTAGGCGCTGAACGTGCAATTCCTAATTATAATGTTATGGGTCTTGCTAAAGCATCTTTAGAAGCAAATGTACGTTATATGGCAAATGCAATGGGACCTGAAGGTATTCGTGTCAATGCAATTTCTGCTGGCCCTATTCGTACTTTAGCCGCATCAGGCATTAAAGACTTTAAAAAGATGTTATCACATTGTGAATCAGTAACGCCTATTCGTCGTACAGTAACGATTGAAGATGTCGGTAATTCAGCAGCATTCTTATGTTCAAATTTATCGTCAGGCATTACGGGTGAAGTCATCCATGTGGATGGTGGCTTTAGCATCGCGGCGATGAATGAGTTAGAACTTAAATAAGTTATCGATTCAGTTATAAAAACGCTAAAATACTCCCACCACCATTGGTGGGAGTATCGTTTTAGGCATTAATTAATGTTTAATTATCTTAAAGCCATAATAAATTAAAATAGCCTTATTAATTTGCTAAATAACGACAAAGATAAGCTGTCGCTTCAACAACCTGAACATCAAATTTGCTTTCACCAGCAACATGAAAAACTTGTCCTGCTTGGAAAACTTGCCAATCATCGGCTGTAGGTAGTAACACCTTAAGCGAACCCGTTATAACTGTCATTTCTTCAGGATTGATAGTACTAAAAATATATTCGCCCGGTAACATTACACCAACAGAAGCAGAACCAGCCGAAGCATTTTCAAAACTAATTGATTTAACTTTACCATCAAAATATTCATTAACATTTAACATTGTGATACCTACCCGTTATTTTCTATATCGTAAATTTAACTGATTGCAACCTTCTGATTTAAGTCTACAAATTCGAATCATCATTTCCTAATACACTATAATTTACTGTCATATACAGTTAAGGTAAATAAGATTTTTACAAGGCCATATAAAATAACCAATTTAGCAATAACGTAAATTTTGATAAATTAATTTTTTATAAAAACCTTATTTAGTTTCATCTTAAACATAGTGATTTGTAATAAACTTAAGAAAATAGCATACAGATGGAGTTTTTTCCGTTAAAATCTATGCCAATTTGTGCAATACAAGTTTGTTGGAGAAAATATGAAAATAGCAAAAAACACGGTGGTTAGTTTAGCTTATCACGTTAGAACAAAAGATGGGGTTTTAGTTGATGAAGCAACAGCGGCTGCACCACTTGAATATTTACAAGGTGCAGGAAACTTATTACAAGACCTTGAAAATGCCTTAGAAGGCCATCAAGTTGGTGATAAATTTGATGTTGAAATCATCAATGCCTATGGAGATTTTAACGATGCTTTAGTACAAAACGTTCCTCGTGATGTTTTTGTAGGCGTTGATGAATTAGAAGTTGGTATGCGTTTTTTTGCTGATACCGACCATGGCTCATTACCGGTTGAAATCACAGCTATTGATGGCGATACAGTGACTATTGATGGTAATCATATGTTAGCAGGACAAGATCTACAATTTAATGTTGAAGTATTAGCGGTTCGTGAAGCAACAGAAGAAGAGATAGCACATGGACACATTCACGGTGCACACGGGCACGACCATGGACATGGTGGTTGCGGTTGTGGTGGCCACGATGATGAAGATGAAGATACAGGTTGCTGTGGCGGTGGTCATGGTGGCTGTGGTTGTCATTAATTCACCGAACAAAATTCATTACAAAAGCGCCTGTCGGCGCTTTTTTTTCGTAAAGAATTCATGTATTTTGTGATTAATTTCCCAAAATTTTAAATTGGGCCTTTATACTTCCTTCTTTTTATCAATAATTTATTCTTATTTTGGAATAAATTACCAATTATGTCCTCACCCTCGCCAACATTAATGCCTCGTGAAAAACTCTTACGTTTTGGGGTTGAAACATTAAGTGATGCTGAATTGCTCGCCTTATTTTTACGTACAGGTACGCGAAATATACCTGTTTTAGAATTATCACAAAAATTATTAAATGAATTTGGTTCTTTTTATAATTTAATTAATGCAAGTCACAGTGATTTTTGTAAAAAACATGGTTTAGGTACCGCCAAATACACACAACTAAAGGCGGTTGTCGAACTTTCACATCGCTATCTTAAAGTGAAAATAATGAAAGAAAATTCCCTTACTTCACCTTCTTTAACTCATCATTATTTAGCAAGTCGATTAGCAAACAAAGATCGTGAAATTTTTATGGTGATTTTTTTAGATAACCAAAATCATGTAATTACTGCAGAAGAAATGTTTACTGGTACCTATAACTGTGTAGAAGTTCATCCACGCGAAATTGCTAGACAGGCATTACAGTATAATGCAGCTGCATTAATTCTAGCGCATAATCACCCTTCTGGTATTGCAGAGCCCAGTCAAGCCGATCGCGTCCTGACACAAAAGATTGAACAAGTTTGTGAATTAATTGATATTCGGATTCTTGATCATCTTGTGATAGGTAAAGGACAATATGTGTCATTTGCTGAACGAGGATGGATTTAATAACCATTTTTACTTACAATGTATCTTTACCTACACACTCTTATTAAAGATCTTATGAAACAACGATTAGAATTATTAGAAACCAAAGTAGCATTTCAAGATATGACCATTGAAGAACTCAATCAGATGGTCATGCACCTACAAGCTGATATTAGCAAATTAAAAGAACAATTAATGCTTTTATCACAAAAAATACAAGCAAATCAGTCATCTAATATTGCCAGCTTAGCAGAAGAAACACCACCCCCACATTATTAAACGACCTTGAAATTAACCTATTTTTATTTAAGAACAATTAAAATTAATCAACAAAACAGACAGTAAGCTTAATATATTTTAATTACGTGAAATTAATTGAAGTATTAAAACGACTTTAGTATAGCTAACAATATAACAACTGTATGTCAGATAAAATATCGAAAACTATAAACAATTTATTCCAATTATTTGTTTAGGAAACTTATCAAAGCAACCATTACGATAGTGGTTGTCTAAAATCATCAAGTTTGTTTATTAAAGATGAAGGTATAAAAGTTAAATTCAGCTCAATAAAAAACCGGCTTAATTGCCGGTTTTAGTTCTCAATGAGTTAAATTTTTTATTCAGCTGCTGCTTCTGCTTCTACTGCAGGGCGATCAACTAATTCAATATAAGCCATTGGTGCATTATCTCCATCGCGGAAACCACATTTTAAAATACGTACATAACCACCAGGACGGGTAGCAAAACGTGGACCTAAATCTGAAAATAATTTTTTCACTGTATCTTTATCACGGATACGAGCAAAAGCCAAACGGCGATTAGCTACGCTATCGCTTTTGGCTAGCGTAATTAACGGTTCAACAACACGACGCAACTCTTTTGCTTTAGGCAATGTAGTTTTGATGATTTCATGTTCAACAAGTGAACTAGTCATGTTACGAAACATTGCTTGACGATGGCTGCTATTTCGGTTCAGTTGACGACCACTTTTACGATGGCGCATAACTTTATCCTTCTTATATAAATTTTATCTTAGTCTTCAACAATACTTGCTGGTGGCCAGTTCTCAAGACGCATGCCTAAAGATAAACCACGAGAAGCGAGCACATCCTTAATTTCAGTAAGCGATTTCTTACCAAGATTAGGGGTTTTAAGTAGCTCAACTTCGGTACGTTGTACTAAATCACCAATATAATGAACTGCTTCTGCTTTTAAGCAATTAGCAGACCGAACAGTTAATTCGAGATCATCTACTGGACGTAGAAGAATCGGATCAAATTCCGGTTTATCTTCTTTAACTTCAGGTTGACGTACATCACGTAAATCAACGAAAGCTTCAAGTTGTTCAGCCAAAATAGTTGATGCACGACGAATAGATTCTTCTGGATCAATGGTACCATTGGTTTCCATATCGATAACCAGTTTATCTAAATCGGTACGTTGTTCCACACGAGCCGCATCGACAGAATATGCAATGCGCTCAACTGGGCTATAACAAGCATCAACTAATAGACGACCAATTGGTCGCTCTTCATCTTCTGACTTAACGCGAGCAGAAGCAGGGACATAACCACGTCCTCGTTGTACACGAATACGCATACTAATTGAAGCATTGGCATCAGTAAGATGACAAATTACTAAATCAGGATTAACAATTTCAACATCACCATCATGAGTGATATCCGATGCAGTAACTGCACCAATACCTGATTTATTTAAAGTCAGCATAACATCATCTTTAGTATGCACACGTACTGCTAATTTTTTCAAATTAAGCAGAATATCAAGTACATCTTCTTGAACGCCTTCTTTAGTACTATACTCATGCAGAACACCGTCAATTTCAACTTCGGTTACTGCATATCCCGGCATAGATGATAATAAAATGCGGCGTAGTGCATTACCTAAAGTATGTCCAAAACCACGCTCAAGTGGCTCTAAAGTCACTTTTGCATGAGTTGGGCTGTATTGAACAACATCAACTAGGTGAGGTTTTAAAAACTCTGTTACAGAACCCTGCATTATGTCCTCTCTTAAGTGCTAAACTTTACTTAGAGTAAAGTTCGACGATCAAATGTTCGTTGATGTCAGCAGATAAATCTGAACGTTCTGGTAAGCGTTTGAATACACCTTCCATTTTGCTAGCATCAACTTCTAACCATGTTGGTTTTTCACGTTGTTCAGCTAACTCTAAAGCGGCTTTAATACGTGCTTGTTTTTTTGATTTTTCACGAACACTAATCACATCTTCAGGCGAAACTTGATAAGACGCAATGTTCACAACGTGACCATTAACAAGAACAGCTTTATGACTAACTAACTGACGAGCTTCAGCACGAGTTGCACCAAATCCCATACGATAAACAACGTTATCTAAACGACGTTCTAAAAGACCAAGTAGGTTTTCACCAGTATTGCCTTTAATACGCGCAGCATTTTTATAGTAATTACGGAATTGACGTTCTAAAATTCCATAAATACGTCTAACTTTTTGTTTTTCACGTAACTGAACACCATAATCGGATAAACGCGGTTTACGCGCACCATGTTGTCCAGGCGCTTGTTCTAACTTACATTTACTGTCAACCGCTCGGACACCAGATTTAAGGAATAAATCAGTACCTTCACGACGACTTAATTTGAGCTTTGGTCCCAAATATCTTGCCATTTTATTTCTCCAATAATCCTATAAACATTCGATGTTTAATAAATAATTAAACACGACGTTTCTTTGGTGGACGACAACCGTTATGAGGGATCGGAGTAACATCAGTAATGTTAGTGATACGATAACCCGCAGCATTTAATGCACGAATTGTTGACTCACGACCAGGACCAGGTCCTTTTACCATAACTTCTAGATTCTTAATTCCGTAGTCTTTTACGGCTTCTGCACAACGCTCTGCGGCCACTTGAGCTGCGAACGGAGTTGACTTACGAGAGCCACGGAAACCAGAACCACCAGCGGTTGCCCAACCCAACGCATTACCTTGACGATCGGTAATAGTTACGATTGTATTGTTAAATGATGCATGAATATGAGCTACACCATCAGAAACTTGCTTTTTAACACGTTTACGTGTACGAACAGGTGTCTTTGCCATTTATTATCACCTCAATTATTTCTTGATTGGCTTACGCGGTCCCTTACGGGTACGAGCGTTAGTCTTAGTGCGTTGACCACGAACAGGAAGTCCACGACGGTGACGCATGCCACGATAACAACCAAGGTCTAATAAACGCTTGATACTCATAGTTACTTCACGACGTAAATCACCTTCAACAGTAAATTTAGCGACTTGTTCACGTAACTTTTCAATCTGATCTTCAGATAGTTCTCTGATCTTTACATGTTCAGGAATACCGGCTTCAGCACAAATTGTCTTAGCGCGAGTATTACCAATTCCATAAATTGCTTGTAACGCAATTACAGCATGTTGTTGATCAGGAATGTTAATGCCTGCTATACGGGCCACTATGCACTCCTTTATTGTTAATGTTAGTAAACTTACTATACTGAAAAGCCCGTTTTCAGGATACTCAAACAGCAAGTTTACAAATAAATTTAGGCTGGCTATTCTAGCCAGCTTTACTATACTTTGGCAAGTAAAATATGCAAAAGTTCAACTTTACAGTTAAATAAAATTAACCTTGACGTTGTTTATGCTTACCTTCAATGCAAATAACACGAACGATGCCATTGCGTTTGATGATTTTACAATTTCTGCATAATTTCTTGACTGAAGCACGAACTTTCATTTTTTTCTCCGTAACTTCTGGCTAACTTATCGGCCATAGCCTTTAAGGTTCGCTTTCTTTAACACTGACTCATAACGATTTGGCATCATTAAAGTCTGTACTTGTGCCATAAAATCCATGATTACAACAACCACAATTAATAAAGAGGTCCCACCAAATTGGACAGGAACTTTCATTGCACTTGTCATAAACATTGGTACCAAACATACAAAAGTAATGTAGATAGCGCCAATTAGCGTTAACCGTGTCATTACCTTGTCAATATACTTCGATGTTTGTTCACCTGGACGGATACCTGGAATAAATGCCCCAGATTTTTTTAACTGATCTGCTGTCTCTCTTGGGTTGAAAACCAATGCGGTATAGAAGAAACAGAAGAAAATAATCGCAGCTGCAAAAAAGATTATGTATAACGGTTGATCATGAGAAAAATATTGACCTATAAGAACAATAATGTATCTCCAACCTTCACCATCTCCTTGAAACCAAGAAGCCATCATAGATGGTAACATAACGATTGTTGAAGCAAATATAGCCGGAATTACACCTGCCATATTAATTTTCAATGGTAGATGTGTACTTTGTGCGGCATACACACGACGACCTTGCTGACGCTGCGCATAGTTGACGACAATACGTCGTTGACCACGTTCAACAAACACAACAAAATAAGTCACACCAACTACTAATGCGGCGACTACTAGTAATAAAATTGGGTGCAATGAACCAGAACGAGCTTGTTCAATTGTTTCATATATTGCATGGGGAAGACCTGCCACAATACCCGCAAAGATAATGATTGAAATACCATTACCTACACCGCGTTCCGTGATCTGTTCACCCAACCACATAAGAAACATAGTGCCAGTAACTAAGCTAACCGATGCAATAAAATAGAAAGAAAATCCTGGATTAATCACAACATGACCATAATCAGGAATATTCGGTAGACCAGTCGCAATACCAACTGCCTGTACAATCGCTAAAGCAAGAGTGCCATAACGAGTGTATTGGCTAATTTTCTTACGACCTGATTCACCTTCTTTCTTCAATTCTGCGAGTTTAGGGCTAATAGCTGTTAATAACTGTACGATAATCGATGCAGAAATATATGGCATTATCCCTAATGCGAAAATTGAAGCACGGCTTAAAGCACCACCAGAGAACATATTGAACATACCGACAATACCATTAGATGATGCTTGTGCTAGTAAGTCCGATAACGCTTTAGTATCAATACCAGGAACCGGAATATAAGAACCTAGACGAAAAACAATAAGCGCTAAAAGCACAAATATTAAACGTCTTTTAAGCTCACCACTACCGCCTCGAGTACTTTGAAAATCTAATCCTGGTTGCTTTGCCATCTTTCTAATTATTCCTCAATTTTTCCGCCAGCAGCTTCAATTGCAGCTTTAGCACCTTTCGTTACTCGAATACCACGAACGGTAACTGGTTTAGTTACTTCACCAGATAACATGATTTTAGCATATTCGATTTGTGAATTAATCACATTAGCAACTTTTAAGCTATTTAAGTCAACAACATCGCCTTCAACTTTCATTAAATCTGAAAGACGAACTTGTGCTGTTACCATAGCTTTACGTGAGGTAAAACCAAATTTTGGTAAACGACGATATAAAGGCATTTGACCACCTTCAAAGCCACGACGAACGCCGCCACCTGAACGAGATTTTTGACCTTTGATACCACGAGTACCCGTTTTACCTAATCCAGAACCGATTCCTCGACCTAGACGTTTTGGTGCATGCTTTGAACCTTCAGCAGGAGATAAAGTATTTAAACGCATTACTATTACTCCTCTACTTTAACCATGTAATAAACTTGGTTTACCATACCGCGAATCGCAGGTGTATCCTCGCGCTCAACAGTATGACCAATACGACGTAATCCTAAACCTACTAACGTTGCTTTATGCTTCGGTAGACGACCAATAGAACTACGAGTTTGTGTAATTTTAATTGTCTTTGCCATGGCTAATTACCCCAAAATTTCTTCGACGGTTTTACCACGCTTAGCAGCAACCATTTCAGGTGATTTCATGTTTTCTAAGCCATCAATTGTTGCACGAACCACGTTAATTGGGTTTGTAGAACCATATGCTTTAGCTAGAACGTTACGAACACCAGCAACTTCTAATACCGCACGCATCGCACCACCGGCGATAATACCAGTACCTTCTGATGCAGGTTGCATATAAACACGAGAACCTGTATGAGCACCTTTAACCGGATGCTGTAAAGTATCGTTGTTTAACGCAACATTAATCATATTACGACGTGCTTTTTCCATTGCTTTTTGGATTGCTGCTGGCACTTCACGTGCTTTACCATATCCAAAACCTACGCGGCCATTACCGTCACCAACAACAGTTAGTGCAGAAAAACTAAAAATACGACCACCTTTTACGGTTTTAGAAACTCGGTTAACTGCGATTAATTTTTCCTGCAGTTCACCAGCTTGTTTTTCGATGTTTGACATCTTTAACTCCTACCTTAGAACTGTAGGCCAGCTTCGCGAGCAGCATCTGCTAGCGCCTGAACTCGACCATGATATTGGAAACCTGAACGATCAAAAGAAACTTCTTTGATATCTTTCGCTAATGCACGCTCTGCGATTGCTTTACCAACTGCTGCTGCTGCATCTTTGTTTCCAGTGTATTTTAAACTTTCACTGATAGCTTTTTCTAATGTAGAAGCGGCTGCCAGTACTTCTGATCCGTTTGGTGCGATAATCTGCGCATAAATATGACGCGGAGTACGGTGAACTACTAAGCGAGTTGCAAGTAGTTCATGCATCTTACGACGCGCTTTAGTTGCACGACGGATACGAGCTGATTTCTTATCCATAGTGTTACCTTACTTTTTCTTAGCTTCTTTAGTACGCACAACTTCATCTGCGTAACGAACACCTTTACCTTTATAAGGTTCAGGACGACGATAAGCACGGATATCTGCTGCTACTTGTCCAATTAACTGTTTATCAGCACTTTTTAGTACGATTTCAGTTTGAGAAGGACATTCAGCTGTTACACCTTTAGGTAATTGATGTTCAATTGGATGTGAATATCCAAGAGATAGACCAATTGCATTACCTTTAACTTGTGCACGATAACCGACACCAACTAGCTGAAGTTTTTTAGTAAAACCTTCAGTAACACCAATAACCATTGAGTTAATCAATGCGCGCGCTGTACCTGCTTGAGCCCAAGCATTCGCAAAGCCGTCACGAGGGGCAAATTTAATTTGACCTTCTTCTTGATTAATAACAACAGCATTATTAATTGTACGAGATAACTCGCCATTTTTACCTTTAATCGTAATTACCTGACCATTGAGTTTTACCTCTACGCCAGCAGGAACAACGACAGGTGCTTTTGCAACACGAGACATTTTTTTCTCCCTTACGCTACGTAGCAGATAATTTCACCACCAAGACCTGCTTGGCGTGCTGCTCGATCAGTCATAACACCTTTAGAAGTAGAAATAACTGCGATACCTAATCCTGCCATTACTTTTGGCAATTCGTCTTTACGTTTATAAATACGTAGACCTGGACGGCTAACACGTTTAATACTTTCTACAACAGCCTTACCTTGGAAATATTTTAAAGTGATTTCCAATTCTGGTTTAGTGTCACCAACTACTTTATAGTCCCCGATATAACCTTCTTCTTTTAGCACATTGGCAATTGCCACTTTTAGCTTAGAGGAAGGCATGGTGACTGCAACTTTATTCGCAGCTTGACCGTTACGAATGCGGGTCAACATATCTGCTATAGGATCTTGCATGCTCATCTATAACACTCCCCTGATTACCAACTTGCCTTTTTAAGACCTGGAATCTCACCACGCATGGCTGACTCACGGACCTTAATACGGCTTAAACCAAACTTACGAAGGACGCCATGAGGACGACCGGTTTGACGACAACGACGACGTTGACGTGATGGACTAGAATCACGAGGAAGCGTTTGCAATTTAAGCACTGCATTCCAACGATCTTCATCTGATGCATTAAGATCAGAGATAATCGCTTTTAATTCTTGACGCTTCGCAAAATATCTTTCTGCTAGCTTTACGCGTTTCTTATCGCGTTCAATCATTGATTGTTTAGCCATTATGCCCTACCTTACTTACGAAATGGGAAGTTAAAGGCAGATAATAAAGCTCGGCCTTCTTCATCTGATTGTGCACTTGTTGTGATAGTAATATCTAAACCACGAACACGATCAACTTTATCATAATCGATTTCAGGGAAAACGATTTGTTCTCGAATACCCATGCTATAATTGCCACGACCATCAAAAGATTTTGCGCTTAAACCACGAAAATCTCGAGTACGAGGAAGAGCAATATAAACTAGACGTTCAAAAAATTCCCACATACGTTCGCCACGTAAAGTGACTTTACAACCAATAGGATACCCTTGACGGATTTTAAAACCAGCAACTGATTTGCGTGCTTTAGTGACAAGTGGTTTTTGACCACTGATTGCTGCTAAGTCAGCAACTGCATTATCTAATAATTTCTTATCAGTAATTGCTTCACCCACACCCATATTCAAGGTGATCTTTTCGATCCGAGGGACTTGCATGACAGATTTGTAGCCAAACTGGTCTTGCAGTTTATTTACTACCTGTGCTTTGTAGTAATCATGCAGTTTCGCCATCGTACACTCCAAATTACTTAATTGATTAATTCATTAGTAGACTTATAAAAACGGACTTTTTTTCCGTCTTCAAAACGAAAGCCTACGCGATCTGCTTTGCCTGTAGCTGGGTTAAAAATTGCTACGTTAGAAACATTAATAGCTGCTTCTTTCTCAACAATTCCACCATCTTGATTTAATGCAGGTACTGGTTTTTGGTGTTTTTTCACCAAATTGATACCTTCAACAATCACTTTGCCTGTAGACAAAACACTTTTTACTTTACCGCGTTTACCTTTATCTTTACCGGTTAACACGATAACTTCATCTTCTCGACGGATTTTCGCTGCCATTACCCGCTCCTTACAGTACTTCTGGTGCTAATGAAATGATCTTCATAAACTTCTCAGAACGAAGTTCACGAGTGACCGGTCCAAAAATACGCGTACCAATCGGTTGCTCACTGTTATTATTTAAAATAACACACGCATTGCGATCGAAACGAATGACAGATCCATCAGGACGACGAACACCTTTTCTAGTGCGCACAACCACAGCTTTAAGTACATCACCTTTCTTTACTTTACCACGTGGAATTGCTTCTTTAATGGTAACTTTGATGATATCACCAACCGCTGCATAACGACGGTGCGATCCACCGAGAACCTTGATACACATTACACTACGTGCGCCAGAGTTATCGGCAACATCTAGCCTAGTCTGTTCTTGGATCATTTTAATGCTCCGTATAAATAAATTATTGTCTAATCTACCTTCATCCACCTCAACTACCATGGATAAGAATAGACAACCAAAAACCCACATATGTGAGGGCGCATAGTATAACACCACTCAAATAAAATGGATAGCATAAAATAAACGGCCGATGAGCCGTTTATTATATTATGTACAGTTTTTAATCAAAAAGATTAACTAACTGCTTTTTCTACGATTCGAACAAGAGTCCAAGATTTGGTTTTTGATAATGGACGACACTCTTTAATTTCTACAGTATCACCAATACCACACTCGTTGTTTTCATCATGTACATGCAAT
This sequence comes from Gilliamella sp. B2838, assembly GCF_026536185.1. NCBI lineage: Bacteria > Pseudomonadati > Pseudomonadota > Gammaproteobacteria > Orbales > Orbaceae > Gilliamella > Gilliamella sp. B2838. The sequence continues at coordinate 28,456 of NZ_JAFNOO010000009.1, read as the reverse complement.
TTAGTCGTACGTTTAATGAACTTACCATATAACGGATGCTTCACTTTACGTTCAATAGCTACAGTAATAGATTTATCCATTTTGTCGCTAATAACACGACCTTGCTGAGTACGAATTTTTACTTCAGTAGTCATATTACGCACCCGCCTTCTCAGTTAATAATGTTTTAACTCGTGCAATATTACGACGCACTTGTTTTAACACATGAGTTTGTGTTAACTGACCCCCAGCTAATTGCATACGTAAGTTAAATTGCTCACGTAATAAATTAAGAAGTTCAGTATTTAACTCTTCAACGCTTTTTTCGCGTAGCTCTTTTGCTTTCATTTACATCACCGTCTTAATCACAAAGGTGGTTTTAATTGGCAGTTTTGCAGCTGCCAACGCAAATGCTTCACGAGCAACTTCTTCCGGTACTCCGTCCATTTCATAAAGGACTTTACCTGGTTGAATCTGAGCAACCCAGTATTCAACGTTACCCTTACCTTTACCCATACGCACTTCAAGTGGTTTTTCAGTAATTGGTTTATCAGGGAAAACTCGAATCCAGATTTTACCTTGACGCTTAACTGCACGAGTCATAGCACGACGTGCTGCTTCGATCTGGCGCGCAGTCAAACGACCACGACCCACAGCCTTAAGACCGAATGTACCGAAACTAACGTCAGTACTTACAGCAAGACCACGATTGCGGCCCTTGTGCACTTTACGGAATTTTGTACGCTTTGGTTGTAACATCAGCGACGCTCCTTATTGTTTTCGGCCTTTGCGCTGCTTTTTCGGTTGAGCAGCAGGTTGTTTTTCTGCTTGTTCAACGGCAGCCATACCACCAAGGATCTCACCTTTGAAGATCCACACTTTAACACCAATAATACCATAGGTAGTTAATGCTTCAGATGTACCATAATCGATATCAGCACGTAGAGTATGTAGAGGCACACGACCTTCACGATACCATTCACTACGTGCGATTTCAGCGCCGCCTAAACGACCACTTACTTCAACTTTGATACCTTTAGCACCCGCTTTCATTGCATTTTGTACCGCACGTTTCATTGCACGACGGAACATAACACGGCGTTCTAACTGAGAAGTAATACTGTCAGCAACTAATTTAGCGTCAAGTTCAGGTTTACGAACTTCAGCTATATTAATTTGTACTGCAACATCACGTTTCTCTTTCTTGTCTTTATATTTATTGACAATAGAAGCTACGGCATTACGTAATTTTTCAACGTCCTCGCCTTTTTTACCAATCACAATACCCGGACGAGCAGTGTGAATAGTAATGCGAACGTTAGTTTCTGCTGAACGGTCGATTACAATCTTAGAGATTGATGCTTGTGCTAATTCTTTGTTTAAGAATTCACGCACTCTAAAATCACTTTCTAAATTATCAGCGAATGTCTTTGTACCCGAATACCATGTAGATGTCCAAGGCTTGACGATGCCTAGTCGGATACCATTTGGATTTACTTTTTGACCCATTGCTATTCTCCAGCCTAGCGATCAGAGACGATCACGGTGATGTGACTCGTACGCTTCAAAATTCGATCTGCACGACCTTTTGCACGAGGCATAATACGCTTCATGGTTGGGCCTTCGTCTACGAAAATTTTCGCAACTTTTAGATCATCAATATCAGCACCATCGTTATGCTCTGCATTAGCAATAGCAGACTCTAATACTTTTTTAACTAGTACAGCCGCTTTTTTATTGGTGTACGTTAAAATATCAAGTGCCTGAGACACTTTCTTACCGCGAACAAGATCTGCAACTAAGCGAACTTTTTGTGCAGAAGAACGAGCGTGGCGGTACTTTGCAATTGTTTCCATCTCTTTCTCCTACTTATTTCTTCTTAGCTTTCTTATCCGCAGCGTGGCCGCGATAAGTACGAGTCGGCGCGAATTCACCCAATTTATGACCAACCATTTCGTCGGAAACATAAACTGGAACGTGCTGACGACCATTATGGACAGCGATGGTCAAACCGATCATGTTAGGAAAGATCGTTGAACGACGGGACCAAGTACGAATTGGTTTCTTGTCCCCGCTTTCCACCGCTTTCTCTACCTTCTTCAGCAAGTGTAGGTCAATAAAAGGACCCTTCTTGAGAGAACGTGGCATAGCTAATCCTCTATATTAATTATTTCTTATTGCGACGGCGAACAATATACTTATCAGTACGTTTGTTGCTACGCGTTTTCAATCCTTTGGCTTTTTGACCCCATGGAGACACAGGATGTTTACCAAAGTTACGACCTTCACCACCACCATGTGGATGGTCTACCGGGTTCATTGCTGTACCACGAACAGTAGGACGAACACCGCGCCAACGCGAAGCACCCGCTTTACCTAGTACGCGAAGCATATGTTCTGAGTTACCCACTTCACCAATAGTGGCGCGGCAATCAGATAACACTTTACGCATTTCACCTGAACGTAGACGTAATGTTACATAAGCACCATCACGCGCAACGATTTGAACATAACTACCAGCAGAGCGAGCAAGTTGTCCGCCTTTGCCTGGTTTCATTTCAATATTATGCACGGTAGAACCGACTGGAATATTGCGCATTGGTAAACAGTTACCTGTTTTAATTGATGCATCAACACCAGATTGGATCTGATCACCTGCTTTTAAGCCTTTAGGCGCTAAAATATAACGACGTTCACCGTCTTTATATAGAACCAATGCAATATTTGCACTACGGTTCGGATCATATTCCAAACGTTCAACAACTGCTGGAATACCATCTTTATTACGCTTAAAGTCGACAATACGATAATGTTGTTTATGACCACCACCGATATGACGGGTAGTGATACGACCATTATTATTGCGACCACCAGTTTTGCTTTTTGAATCAAGCAACGGTGCATAAGGCTTACCTTTATGCAACTCTGGGTTAACCACTTTAACAACGTGGCGACGACCCGGAGATGTAGGTTTACACTTAACAACTGCCATTGTTCTTACTCCTCCGAATTACTCAGCGACGCCAGCAAGGTCTAAGTTTTGACCTTCTGCTAAAGTAACGTAAGCTTTTTTCCAGTCGCTACGGCGACCGATTTGTTGACCACGACGTTTTACTTTGCCTTTAACAACAAGCGTATTTACGTCATCTACTTTAACTTCAAATAGTTGTTCAACTGCGGCTTTAATCTCTCTCTTAGTAGCATCTTTAGCAACTTTCAATACTAATGTATTTGTTTTTTCCATTGAAATAGATGCTTTTTCAGAAACATGTGGTGCTCGCAGGACTTTAAGCAGACGCTCTTCACGAATCATGCTAACATCTCCTCTACTTGTTTAACGGCATCAACAGTGATAACCACTTTGTCAAATGCAATCAAACTAACTGGATCAATACCTGCCACATCACGCACATCAACTTTATGCAAGTTACGTGCTGCTAAGAAAAGATTTTCATCAACGTCAGAGGTAATGATTAGAACATCATTAAGATTCATATCATTTAATTTCTGAGTTAATAATTTAGTCTTAGGTGCTTCAACAGTAAATGTTTCAACCACAACTAAACGTTCTTGACGCACTAATTCAGAGAAAATACTCTTTAATGCACCACGATACATTTTACGGTTAACTTTTTGGCTATGATCTTGTGGTTTTGCTGCAAATGTTACACCACCACTACGCCAGATTGGGCTCTTAATAGAACCTGAACGAGCACGACCTGTGCCTTTTTGACGCCATGGTTTTTTGCCTGAACCAGCGATTTCTGCACGAGTTTTTTGTGCGCGAGAGCCTTGACGAGCAGCAGATGCATAAGCAACAACTACTTGGTGAACTAACGCTTCATTAAACTCACGTCCGAAGGTAGTTTCGGAAACAGAAAGCGCTTGCGCGTCTTTTACTACTAATTCCATCTCTATCTCCTCGACGTTAAGCCTTGATTGCTGGTTTAACAATTACGTCACTATTGATTGCGCCAGGAACCGCACCTTTAATTAATAAAAGGTTACGCTCTGCATCAACACGTACAATATCTAAGTTTTGAACAGTTACACGTTCATTACCTAGGTGACCTGCCATTTTACGACCTTTGAACACTTTACCTGGAGTTTGGTTTTGACCAATTGAGCCATGACCACGGTGTGCCAAAGAGTTACCATGGGTTGCATCTTGAGTACGGAAATTCCAACGTTTAGTTACGCCAGCAAAACCTTTACCTTTAGATGTACCAGTAACATCAACTTTTTTAACGTCTGTAAAAATATCAACGTTAATGCTTTGACCTACAGTAAATTCACCTTCTTCAAAACGGAATTCCCATAGACCACGACCAGCTTCAACGCCAGCCTTAGCGAAATGACCTGCTTCAGGTTTGTTTACGCGGCTTGCTTTTTTGCTGCCAGTAGTAACCTGAATAGCTTGATAACCATCATTTTCAAGCGTTTTTACTTGAGTAATGCGGTTACTTTGAACTTCAACTACGGTGACAGGAATAGAAACACCCTCTTCGGTGAAGATTCGTGTCATTCCTACTTTACGACCGATTAAACCAATCATTGTTTCGACCTCTCAATCATTCAGCCTAGGATTAACCTAAACTGATCTGCACATCAACACCGGCAGCAAGATCTAGACGCATTAAAGCATCAACTGTTTTTTCAGTTGGCTCAACAATATCAACTAGACGTTTGTGAGTGCGAATTTCATATTGATCACGCGCGTCTTTATTAACGTGCGGAGAAATCAATACGGTAAAACGCTCTTTGCGTGTCGGTAATGGAATAGGACCACGAACTTGTGCGCCTGTGCGCTTCGCAGTTTCTACAATTTCAGCAGTTGATTGATCTATCAAACGATGATCAAACGCTTTTAACCGGATACGGATTCTTTGGTTCGACATGAGACCAGAGCTCCACTATTTAAAAGTTATAACAAAAGACTACTCCTCTTACCCTGTTTCGATTGACAGGAGAGTGTAATCCGTTCTTTTTCGTAACCCCCAAATCGGGAGTATTGTTGATATAATTCAATATTATTAAATAAGGATTATATCTTCATACGCATTTGCTTATCAAAAATTCAACAAACAAAGTGCGTCAATTATACGTAAATAATTAACTAATGCAAGGAGTAATTCATAAAGAGTAAAGATAATGACTTTAACAAATCAAACAAATATTTTTAGGATTACAGGTACTAAAGCGATAATACCTAAAGGAAGTGCATTAAATAAATATAGCTATTCTTCCTTTAGACTAAAAATTTAATAGTAATTATTTAATATGGCAATAATTTATTGCTATTTCTGATGCTAATTTAGCATTATTAAAGACGAGATTGATATTAGCTTCTAAACTATCACCACCCGTTATTTCTACCACTTTGGCTAACAAGAATGGCGTGGTTTCTTTACCTTTAATCCCTTTCTCAACCGACTCTTGTAACGCTTTTTCAATCGCAACGGAAATAATTTGCTCATCCATTGCATATTGTTCAGGAATAGGATTTGCAACCACAACGCCACCCTTTAAACCCAAATCCCATTTTACGTTAATCATGTCGGCAATCTGTTTAGCGCTATCTAGTTTTACGCTAACATCAAACGGACTAGTTCGGCTAAAGAACGACGGCAGTTTTTCGGTTTGATAACCAACCACAGGTACCCCATATGTTTCAAGGTATTCCATCGTTAGACCTAAATCTAAAATTGATTTGGCACCAGCACAAACTACAGCGACACTTGTATTAGCGAGTTCTTGAAGATCGGCTGAAATATCAAAGGTATGCTCAGCGCCACGATGAACGCCACCAAGCCCGCCGGTTGCAAAAACTCGAATACCCGCTAATTCAGCAATAATCATTGTAGCTGCAACGGTTGTCGCACCATTTTGTTTATTGGCTACAACAACTGGTAAATCACGACGGCTTACTTTTGTTACATTTAATCCTTCTTTACCAAGAATGGTGATCTCTTCTTTTGATAACCCAGCTTTTAATCGACCGTTAATTACCGCAATCGTTGCAGGAATTGCGCCATTTTTTCTGACAATTTCTTCCACTTTTAATGCGGTTTCCACATTTTGCGGATAAGGCATGCCATGTGAAATAATGGTCGATTCTAAAGCAACGACAGGTTGATTATTGTCAAGCGCTTGTTTAACTTCTGGCGAGATATCGAGATATTGATTATAGGTAGATACATTATTCATGAAACAGACTCCAATATATTTTGAACACAATTAATAGATAGATTTGGATTATTGGTAAATTCAGATGATAACGTTAAAGATGAGCACGCTTGAGCAAATCTCACACTTTGATAAAAACTCATATTATCCAAATAGCCATGAGCAAGGCCAGCAAGCATCGCATCACCTGCACCTGTAACGCTAATAATTGTTGTAGGAATAGAAGCGGACCAACCTTGCTCACCATTGATTTCGCTGTAATAAACACCTTCAGCACCCGTACTGATCGCTATACGCTGCACGCCTTGTTTATGAAACCAATCAATAACAGCTGGTATGTCTTTATCGCTATTAATTTTTATGCCACTTAACATTTCAGCTTCAAGGCGGTTAGGTTTTAAAGTATGAATATGTGATAACCAATCTTTTATTTTATGCGATTTAAAGGCTGAAACGGTATCAACAAAAATAGGGACTGAGCCTGCGTTACTGAATAACCAAGCCAAAGCCTCTGATAGTAAATTACAATCAATAATTAATAATTTTGCATGTTGAATCAATTGTTTTGACTCATTTAATAAACTTGGTGTTAACTTATCAATAATGTCCATATCGTTGATAGCTAGAATCATTTCACCAGCTTCATCTAATAGAGAAAGATAAGTTGAAGTACTATCCCCTTTTACAACGTGGCAATGATCCATATTAACGCCAGCTTTTCGCGTGTGCTCAATCAATTGCATGCCATAAAAATCATCACCTATCATAGAAACCAGATGAGTATCTTGTCCCAATAATGCTAAATTTTCAGCAATATTACGACCGACACCACCAGGTGTACAAGCAATTTTGCCTGGGTTTGAATCACCATAAACTAATTTCTTATCTGAATATCCAGTCACATCCATATTGCTCGAACCAACCACCACAATATGATTATTTTCTGATAAAATATAACCCTTTCCTTTTATATAGCCTTTTTGAGTCAGTGTCATAATATAACCTGCAACACTCGAGCGAGTGATACCTAACATGTCAGCTATTGTATGTTGTTGGATAAGCGGATTATTACGGATAATTGTTAAGATTTGCTTTTCTCTATGATTCATAAACACCTGTTTATTTTTCAGCACATGTCTATAAATCAACTATACCAAAACGATAATCAAGTTAATAGTAAAGTATTATTTTTGATAAGAAAAATGTGACAAAAATCACAACGATATCAAAATCAAAGAAAAATAGAAAAAATTAAAATCTCAAATGATAAGTAAATTAGGCGCCGCCATAAAGGCGACTGATTAATGATCTTCTTTAGCGTGGTTAAGACTATATCTTGGGATTTCAACCTCAAGATCTTCATCGGTCACTCGAGCTTGGCAACTTAAGCGACTATGCGGTTCAACACCCCACGCTTTATCCAGCATATCATCTTCTTGTTCATCACTCTCTTCGAGTGAATCAAATCCTTTTCGAACAATACAGTGGCAAGTTGAACAAGCACAAGACATCTCACAAGCATGTTCAATTTCAATGTCATTGCGCAAAGCAACTTCTAAAATAGATTCGCCTTCTTCTGCTTCGACAGTTAATCCATCAGGACAAAGATCGGCATTAGGTAAAAAAGTAATTTTTGGCATAATAATCTCGTTAGTTAAATATCATCAACTTTATGACCAGTTAAAGCATGACGAATTGACCTATCCATTCGCTTAGCAGCAAACTCCTGTGTCACTTTATCAACAACTTTGATTTGTTTTTCAATGGCATAACTGTCATCTAATTCACTTACGGCTTGTAATTGATGTTTAGCTGCTAAAATCTGATCCAGTTCATTTTCACTTAATAAATCGACGTCTTTATCTAAGGCGCTTTGCAAACTCTCAAGAACTCGTGCGGCTTCAACTTTTTGTTCAGCGAGCATCCTAGCTTGTTTATCTTGCTGTGCATAGCTAATAGAATCTTGAATCATGGACGCGATTTCTTTATCTGTTAACCCATAAGATGGCTTGACTTGGATCGCTGCTTCAACGCCTGTTGATTTCTCTTTTGCAGTGACACTTAACAAACCATCAGCATCAACTTGAAAAGTGACACGAATATGTGCTCCACCTGCAGGCATAGGAGGAATACCCCTTAACGTAAATCTTGCAAGTGATCGGCAATCAGCAACAGTTTCACGTTCACCTTGTAAAACATGAATCATCATCGCCGTTTGTCCGTCTTTAAATGTGGTGAATTCTTGCGCCCTCGCACAAGGAATGGTGCTATTACGTGGAATAATTTTTTCAACCAATTCGCCCATCGTTTCTATCCCTAAAGACAAGGGAATAACATCAAGCAATAGCATGTCGGAATCTGGCTTATTGCCAACGAGTATATCCGCCTGTATTGCTGCACCAATAGCAACAACTTTATCCGGATCAATCGACGTTAAAGGCTCAGTTTTAAAATAATCGCCGACAAGTTTACGAACTAACGGTACGCGAGTAGAACCACCGACCATCACAACTTCAACGATATCACTCATATCAGTTTGAGCATCTTTTAATGCCCGGCGACAAACCGCCAATGTGCGTTTGACTAACGGTTCAATTAACGCTTCAAATTGTTTACGTGTTATAGTTAGAGATTGTCCTTCTATGTTGACTAAAACAGAATCTTTCTGGCTTAGTGCAATTTTGATTTGAACCGCTTCATCAATAATTGTTTGGTTAATATGGGGATCAGTGTTAGTTTCTAGACCGACTTGTTTTTTTAGATAATCTGCAAGTAGTCGGTCAAAATCATCACCACCAAGTGCAGAATCGCCCCCCGTTGCTAATACTTCAAACACCCCTTTATGTAAGCGCAAGATAGAAATATCAAACGTTCCGCCACCTAAATCATAAACGGCAATCACCCCTTCTTTGCCGGAATCTAAACCATAAGCAATCGCGGCGGCGGTTGGTTCATTTAAAAGACGAAGTACATGCAATCCAGCTAACTTTGCAGCATCTTTGGTTGCTTGCCGCTGAGCATCATCAAAATAGGCAGGAACAGTAATCACCGCGCCATCAATTTCACTTTGTAATGTCTGTTTTGCTCTATTGGCTAAAGCAACTAAGATTTCGGCTGAAACCTGAATAGGATTAACTTGGCCATTAGGTAAATTTAATAAGGGTACGCCATTTTCAGTTTGTGAAAATGCGTAGGGAAAATGCGAAAATTGAATATCGGATAAACTTCTGCCCATTAACCTTTTAACAGAACTTACTGTATTTTTGGGATCGTTGGCAGCATTATCTTTAGCATTCTTTCCAACGGTAATAACCGGATTATCATCATGATCGATGCCATAATGAACAACTGATGGCAATAAAGCATTACCGTCTAAATCAGGTAAAACCTCGGATTGTCCACTACGAACTGTTGCGACGAGTGAATTTGTTGTACCAAGATCAATGCCTACCGCCACACGACGTTGATGGGGTTCTGGTGTTTGTCCTGGTTCACTGATCTGTAATAATACCATTTAATCTATCTCTGTTGACGTGCGACTAATCTTAAAATTATAAAGCAAATTGCTTTTCTTGTAACTTCTCGATTTGTTCAATCAATCTAGTGAGATAACGGATTTTATAGAGTTGATTAAGTGCAGTTTGCCAATCTTGTTTAGCAATGAGCGCTAGTAATTGATTATAAACTGTTTTTTCACGTTCAATAATTTCTGCATGAAAATCATCTAACAAGGTAAAATTAGCTTGATTTTCAATGTCATCAAGCCTTTCACGCAAAGAAAATTGCTCCATTAAAAAATCGGCATCATGAATAATGCTCTGTTCTGCTGCAATATCAAAACCTTGTAACGATAAAAAATATTCAGCCGCTTTGATCGGATTTTTTAATGTTTGATAACCATCATTAATTTTAGCCGATTTTTGTACAACAGCCGATTTTTCGCTGTCATTTGCAGTCGCAAAATTATCTGGGTGATATTGTCTTTGTAGCTGTTGATAATGAAGCGCTAACTGTTTTGAATCAACCGGCAACTGTACAGGTAACTGAAATAACTCAAAGTAATTATCCATAATGATAGCTCCAACTAAACATTAAAGCTTTCGCCACAACCGCATTCATTCTTAGAATTAGGATTATTGAATTTAAAGCCTTCGTTTAAACCCTCTTTGACAAAATCAAGTTCTGTTCCATCAATATAAACTAAACTTTTTTTATCTACGATCACTTTGACATTTTTATCTTCAAAAACGCTATCATCGTCATTAATCACATCAGCAAATTCCAAGACATAAGCCATACCTGAACAACCGGATGTTTTTACACCTAACCTAAGCCCAACACCTTTTCCGCGATTAGCCAAAAAGGATTGAACTCGATTTGCTGCACTTGTTGTTAATGTGATTGCCATTAACCTTGCCCTTTCTTAGTTTTATAATCATCAATTGCGGCTTTAATTGCATCTTCGGCTAAAATTGAACAGTGAATTTTAACAGGTGGCAATGCAAGTTCTTTTGCGATATCAGTATTTTTAATCGCTTGCGCTTCATCTAACGATTTACCTTTAATCCATTCGGTGACTAAAGAGCTGGATGCTATTGCACTACCACAACCATAAGTTTTGAATTTAGCATCTTCAATAATACCCGCATCATTCACTTTGATTTGTAATCGCATTACATCGCCACACGCTGGCGCACCAACCATACCACTACCAACATTAGGATCATTTTGATCGAAAGAGCCAACATTGCGTGGGTTTTCATAATGATCAACGACTTTTTCACTATATGCCATAATTTGCTCCTAATTTTAATGGGCTGACCACTTAATTTTTGTTAGATCAACGCCATCTTTAAACATTTCCCAAAGTGGCGATAAATCTCTCAATTTGCCAATAGAATTTTTGATTAGTTTAATTACATAATCCACTTCTTCTTCAGTGCTAAAACGGCCTAATGAAAAACGGATTGAACTGTGAGCCAGTTCATCATTTAATCCTAATGCACGCAAAACATATGAAGGTTCTAAACTAGCTGAAGTACAAGCAGAGCCAGATGAAACAGCTAAATCTTTTAAAGCCATCATCAATGATTCGCCTTCAATATAAGCAAAGCTAACATTTAAGATATTGGGTGCACTGTGCTCTAACGAACCATTTAAGTAAACCTCTTCAATATCTTTTAAACCATTCCATAGGCGATTTTTAAGTGCTAATAGTCGCGGCATTTCAGTAGCCATTTCTTCTTTAGCTATGTGATAGGCTTCGCCCATCCCAACAATTTGATGTACAGGTAACGTGCCTGAGCGCATACCACGTTCATGACCACCACCATGCATTTGTGCTTCGATACGAACACGAGGTTTACGTCTTACATAAAGCCCACCAATGCCTTTAGGACCGTAAATTTTATGTCCAGAAAACGACATAAGATCGACTTTTAACTTTGTTAAATCAATCGGTAATTTACCAACACTTTGCGTTGCATCAACATGAAAAACAATACCTCGTTCTCGGCACATCTCACCGATTTTTTCAATATCTTGAACCACGCCTGTTTCATTATTAACGTGCATAATAGATACAACAGTTGTATCACTACGCATTGCAGCTGCAAGCTTATCTAAATCCAATATTCCATTAGATTCAGGGGCCAAATAAGTCACTTCATAGCCTTCTCGTTCTAATTGACGACAAGTATCAAGTACCGCTTTATGTTCCGTTTTACAGGTAATAATGTGTTTACCTTTTGCTTGATTAAAATGGGCAGCCCCTTTAATGGCTAAATTATCGGCTTCTGTAGCGCCAGAGGTAAACACAATTTCTCGTGAATCTGCGCCAATAAGATCAGCAATTTGGTTTCTTGCTATATCTACCGCTTCTTCGGCCTGCCATCCAAATTTATGAGATCGAGATGCCGGATTACCAAATATACCGTCGAGTGTTAAATATTGCATCATTTTTTCAGCTACTCTAGGATCAACCGGCGTTGTCGCTGCATAATCCATATAAATAGGTAGTTTCATTTATTACTCCCAATTACAAATTCTGTATTATATATTTATTAGTTAATCCTAACTTGCTGTATGTGACTTTGACGGTCTGCTACCGCTTTAACTTCCTTATTATTCACTAATTCACTTAGTGTAATGCTTGTTAAAAAGTCATCAATGCGTTCACTTAAATCATTCCATAAACTATGTGTTAAACATCTAACACCACCTTGACAGCCATTTTGACCATGGCATTTTGTGGCGTGAACTGTTTCATCTACAGCTTTAACAATCGAACTAATTGCAATTTGATCCATACTTCGACTTAGCACGTAACCACCACCTGGTCCTCTAACACTTAGTACTAAGCCATTTTTACGTAAACGCGCAAACAATTGTTCAAGATAAGATAATGAGATTTCCTGACGTTCTGAAATATCGGCAAGTGAAACCGGACCAGAGCTTGAATGTAGTGCTACATCCAACATTGCTGTTACCGCATATCGCCCCTTTGAAGTCAATTTCATTGATCATCTCCTCTTTATATTTTGGATGTATTGTATATATCCTTTTAGTTTAGTCAAGTATTTAGTTGACTATTTTACTAGGAATTAAATATACGTTGCTTATCGACGAATAACGCTAAAATATGCTAATCTAATAAACTAATATGCTACCGGAGTTAAAGGATGAGTTTAGTATTGCGTTCTTTTTTATTGATAACTTTACTAATAGCTAATAGTAGTTTTGCAAGCAATGCTCAGACTAACTTGCGAGCTAGCTATCAAAAATGGACCAATTCTTATCAATCATTAAGTTTTGAAGAACAACAAGCTTTGCTAAACGAGTTAACAACTTATCCTCTTTATCCTTATGCTGCTGTACAATTTTTGCAAAGTAATATTAAAGTTGTTTCACCCGAATTAGTCAGAAATTTCATCACGCAATATAATGACTTTCCGTTAACTTCATCATTGATACAAGCTTACCTGGCAGAATTGACTAATCGTCAAGATTGGAACACGATTGTCAATTTTCCACAAGATGGGTCACCTGCAGCAAATTGCCGAAATCTCTATGCCCAATTACAACAAAATAGTAATAATGAGTCCATTTACAATGAAATTGAATCATTATGGATGACAGGCAAAGAACTGCCTTCAGCCTGTGACTCGCTAATTAATGCATGGTCACAAACCGGTAAACAGACCGGAAATATGATATTATTACGCATCGAACTCGCCCTTGAGTCCAACAACATAAAACTGGCACGATATTTAGCAAACACATTAGATAGTAGTTATCAAACCACAAAAAGTCATTTACTTGCTCTATTTGATAATCCACAAAAATTAAGTGAATTTTCAAAAAATATTACAGCGAGTAAATTTACTAAAAAAATTGTTCTTGCTTCCTTTGCACGTTTAGCTAAAGCTGATATGAATTTGGCCGAAGCAATTTTACCAAAACTTATTGAACAACAAGCACTAACTGAAGAAGAGCAAATTGTTTTACAAAAAAGCTTGGCTGATCGTTTCTTTAATGATTCAGCAACGCAGCAACAAATTGAGTGGCGTGATAATTTTATTGCCAAAACACATGACACGCCATTAGTTGAAAAACGTATCCGTGTCGCGATTGATAACAACGATTTTAAAGATATTGCTTATTGGTTAACACAGCTTGATCCAAAAGATCAGTTGAAAGACGATTGGCAATATTGGCAAGCACGCGTGCTACTTAACAATAATCAACGTGAACAAGCCCATACCATTTTACAAACATTAAGCAATAATCGAGGCTTTTACGGTATGATTAGTGCACAAACACTTAATCAACCTTATATACTTGTCAATTTATCACAAGACCTTTCAGCTGCAGAACGTAGCAAATTAAATACTCAATATGATAGTCAAGCATTTATCAAAAGAATTAATGAATTACGTTTTTTAGGCATGATATCAGAGTCAAACCGTGAATGGCGATATGCATTAAGGAATCTACCCAATAATGATTATTTACAGTTAGCTAGATACGCTTACCAAAAAGGATGGGGCGATCTCAGTATCCAAGCAACAATCTCGGGAAAATTATGGGATAATTGGACAGAAAGGCTCCCAATTATGTATCAAAACTTATATAACAATGCATTAAAAGACAAAGTTATACCGCTTTCTTACGCATTAGCTATCTCGCGCCAAGAAAGCGCACTTGATACCACAATACAATCTCCCGTCGGTGCAAGTGGTTTAATGCAACTTATGCCGGCAACAGCTAAAGATACAGCTAAAAAAATGGGTTATGTAACCTATATCTCCCCTGCTCAATTATTTGATCCTGAAATCAATATACAACTTGGAACTTACTATCTAAATAGTGTCTATTTACAAAATAATAATAATCGTATTTTATCCTCTAGTGCTTATAATGCCGGCCCTAATCGTGTAAAAAAATGGCTTAATAAAAGTGGCGGCAAACTTGATGCTGTCTCATTTATTGATAGTATCCCTTTTACCGAAACCCGTAATTACGTGAAAAATGTATTAACTTATGATTACATTTACAAAACCATTTTAAAGCAAGAAAACGTAGGGATTCTAACCACAATTGAATTTAACCAACAATATTAATGACGAACAAGATGAAAAATAAAGAATGGCAACAAACCGTTGAAATATTACATCAAGCATTTAATGATGGCTATTCGCTTGATATATTAAAACTCCTATTAACTGCCGATGAACGAGATGCATTAATTACCCGAGTAAAAATTGTCCATGCTTTGTTAGATGGTTCAATTAATCAGCGTCAATTAAAAGAACAGCTTGGCATTGGTATTGCCACTGTCACTCGTGGTTCAAATAGTCTAAAAGAAGCATCGCCTGAATTTAAATATTGGTTAGAACAAAACTTATTAAATGACTAGTAAAAAAGGGAATGAAACAATTTTATCCACCATTTTTTTGGCGAATTTCATTTTCAGTAATGACGGGCACACAATAATCACACTCAATGCGTTGAAGATTTTTGACTGATTTAACCGAATCATCATGCAAATTATGATGAATTTCAATTAAACACCCTGAACGTAAACGAACTTTTAATGCAGGCATAGCAGCCAAGTGGACTTGCGAAATAAAATCTTTAAAATTTTCTGGTGGTCCGAAATATTTAAAACAAAGATACAATCCACCTTCACTTACAAATTGTTCAATATGTTCAAGGTTATTATTGTGTTCTAATGCAATAGTATAAAAAAGTTCTTGCTCATTGGCATTATCTTTACTTTTTAGTATTCGATTAAATGCATAAATTCTTTCTGGCAACGCTTCATTTTTATTAGCATAACGCGTTAAATAATTATGAAAAAATTGCACTCTTAATTTAATCTCTTCATCTAATAATTTACTTAGATTACAGTTATTTTTATAAGTAATTCCCCAAAAAGTCTGTTTAGGCATAGTGACAAATGTGGGTTCAGGCAGCGACAATCGCGTCTTATTGAGTTCAATGGCTGGCGTTAATCCTGTTGGATCCCAATATTCACTACGCCTATAACTTGCCGGTGTTTCATTAAATTGTTTTTTAAATGAACGGGTAAAAGTTTGTTGGGAATCAAAACGATATTGCATTGCAATATCTAATATAGGTTTACTGGTCATTCGTAAAGAAAGTGCAGCGTAAGTTAACCTTCGATGACGAATATAAGTACCAAGCACTTGACCGGTTACTTCTTTAAACATTCGTTGTAAATGCCATTTAGAATAACCTGATTTTTGCGAAACATTATCTATAGATAATGGCTGCTCCAGATTTTTCTCAATCCAAACGATAAGATCTGAAATAATACTAACTTGATTCATAAAACCCCATCATAAAGTGAATTGGCAAACAGCATTTGATTATGACTTAATCTTAGCAATAAGCAAGATTAAATTAGAAATTATTTTAACAATAAGAGTGGCTTCCGGCTTGATGTTCAGTAATATCTTTCACCCCTGCTAATTCTGGAAATTCGGCCAGTAACTGCTTCTCGATTCCTTCTTTTAAGGTATAATCCACCATCGAACAACCATTACAACCTCCACCAAATTGTAATATGGCATAATTATCTTCTGTCAACTCAACCAAGCTCACATGACCACCATGGCTAGCAAGTTGCGGATTAACTTGAGCTTGAATCAGATAATTAACGCGCTCGATTAACGGTGCATCATCTGCAACTTTCTTCATTTTTGAGTTTGGTGCTTTTAATGTTAATTGTGAGCCAAGTTCGTCGGTTACATAATCAATCACTGTCTCTTCCAAAAATGGAGCACTGATCTCATCAATATAAACAGAAAAACCATCTTGCTTTTCTTCAATATCACTCTCTTCAACAGTATCAGCGGGACAATATGACACGCCACATTCCGCTGTTGCGGTACCAGGATTGATAACAAACACCCGAATTTGTGTTCCATCCGCTTGATTAGCAAGCAATTTTTTAAAATGCTGTTGAGCTGCTTGAGAAATGGTAATAATAGACATAAACCCCTCACTTTGATGCCGGTTATTCAATGAATAATTATGAGCATCACTGATTATAATAGTTGACTAACTCTGTTGGTTATTATAGGGATTGTTTATGATTTTACAATACTGTGCGACATAAACAAATGACTTGAACACTTATTGCACCGCAGTTTTTCAATTGTTGACTAATAACATTTATAGTATTGGCGGTAGTGACTATATCATCTATCAGCATAACAGATTGATTAGTAAGATCTTCCCGACAAAAATAGAGGGTATCAACATTATCAATTCGTTGTTGCAATGAAAGTGTTTTTTGATCTAAAGCTCGCTGTTTACGATATAATAAATGCGGATAAAAATCACGACCTAACCACTTAGCAATGGGGTTAGCCAATAATTCGGCTTGATTATAACCACGAGACCAATATCGTAAATGATGTAACGGGACACATGTCACTAAATCGGGTTTCATTAACCCGTCTACTTCTCGTTGTTGATACCACGCTAAAAACATCAATCTAGCTAATGCTAAAGCAAATTCAGTTTTATGATAAAACTTTAACTGGTGAATAAGTTTTTTCAATGGATTAATATAATCACTCACTGCTATAAGCTTGTCATACTTTGGTTTATTGTCTCGACAACGGTAACAGATCTCAGTAAATAAAGAGTGTGGTAAGCAACATTGCTGACACACTTTATTTAACTTAGGTAAATTGTTCACACATTGACAACAAATGCCATGATGGCTTAAAGCTAATGGCATATTACATAAAATACAACGCATGAGTTCTCATTCTATTTCAAAATACAATTCAACAAAATAAATGTGGCATTTAAATGTTTCTATTTAATTAAAGCTATGTGAGGAATGCTAATAGTTAATTAAAGATAACAACTTTAAATAAGTCATACGATATAGAACAGTATTATTGTGAACTAAAACTCAAATTTTTATCTTATTTTACATATTTGTCATTTAAAATAGTTTAATATTCGGTATAATCTGCCAACTAAATTGGATAAGGAATTTAATATATGAATAAAATCAAAATGTTATTTGCTTCATTGTTGTTAACAATGGCTACTACTTTTGCTTATGCTGATACAAAAGTACTATTACAAACCAGTATGGGTGATATCGAAATTGAATTAGACAGCGAACATGCGCCTATTTCTAGCAAAAATTTTATTGATTATGTCAAAAGCGGATTTTATGAAAATTTAACTTTCCACCGTGTTATCCCAGGTTTTATGATCCAAGGTGGTGGCGCAGATGATCAATTAAAATTCAAAGATAATACTACTCCAATTCAAAATGAAGCAAATAACGGTCTAAAAAATGATCGTGGCACTATTGCCATGGCAAGAACCAGTGAAATCAACAGTGCAACTAGCCAATTTTTTATTAACCTAGTAAATAATGATTTTCTTAATTATCAATCACCAGAAAAATATGGTTATGCAGTATTTGGTAAAGTAATTAAAGGAATGGATGTGGTTGATAAAATTGCCGCGGTACCAACTAAACGTATGGGACCTCACCAAAATGTTCCTGTTGAACCCATTTATATTAAAAAAGCAATAGTGGTTGAAGACAAATAATTTATCCCACTTTAAATATCTAAAATATAAAAAAACCACTCTTACAGTGGTTTTTTTCAATCCTAGTTAAGTTCACTTAATAAATGTGCTATGGCGCGAACACCTACTCCGGTTGCCCCTGTTGCCCATAAGGAAGTAGCACTTTTACGAAATGTGGCTGAGCAGTCAATATGTAACCAGTTTTGTTTATAATTTTTTATAAAATGCGATAAAAATGCCGCTGCGGTACTAGCACCTGCGGTATTAGGTAAGCCAGAGTTAGCCATATCGGCAAAAGATGAAGGAAATTGCGAACGATGAAACTCAGCTAACGGTAATCGCCAAAATGCTTCGTGTTCGGTAGTCGCACTTTCAATTAGCCGATTAGCAAATGAATCATCGAATGATAACAAGGATTGATAATCGTTACCTACGGCAATTTTTGCAGCGCCGGTTAGCGTGGCACAATCAATAATATAGTGTGGTTTATCATTATCTGCGCAAATTAATCCATCAGCTAACACTAAGCGTCCTTCCGCATCCGTGTTATCAACCTCAACTGTTTTGCCATTACGATAATGAATAATATCGCCTAATTTAAACGCATCACCACTGACTAAATTATCTGCACAACATAAATAAAGCTTAATACGGTGTTGTACACCACGAGCTATCGCTAATGCTAACGCGCCACTCACCAGTGCAGCTCCGCCCATATCAGCACGCATTGACTCCATAAAACTGCTTGGTTTTAAGCTATAGCCACCAGAATCAAAGGTAATACCTTTACCCACTAAACAAGCAATAATCGGTGCTTTAGGATCTTTGCTCGGATTATAATCAAGTTCAAGCAATGCAGCTGGTCTATCCGAGCCTTTGCCAACAGTATAAATTCCCATATAACCTTGTTCTTTTAAGGCTTCGCCTGAAATAATTTTATAAGTTACATCAGATGAATACGCACTAATTAATTTTGCACTTTGTGTTGCTAATTCAAGAGGACTTAAGGTTTCGGCTTGCTGATTAACAATATCGCGACACCAATCAATAATATCCAAACGATATTTAAGTTCTGTTTTTTCTTTGCTATTGAGTTTTGCCCACGTCACTTTATTGTTTTTTTTGGCATTACGGTAACCTAACCAAAAATGCCAAGACGCTTCTAAATCCCAACCCTCTCCTGTCAGTTTCACCGCTTTAATGCCTTGATTATCCAATTTACGCCCTGCTCGCTGAATTGCACCTAAGCGATGTTCCGACTTATAGTGTATTGTTATAGCATCATCAGAAAAGCTGAGTAAGGCATCTTTGCCCCACTGCGCTTGAGCCGGTTCATTTGAAAGAAAAATAGATAACATCGACATATTAAAAACCTCATTGATTATCAAACAACAAAACATTGACTTAATTCTAATCAGAAACATGTTAATATAGCAAGCGAAGTTAAGAATAAATAAGGAGCGGTAATGACATCAGTTATCCCTATCAAAAACAGTATCAATTTTCGTGATTTAGGTGGAATCAAGACAACTGACGGCCGTCAAATTCGATCGGGGTTGTTATACCGTGCTGGTGACTTTTCTCGCTTAACTGAAGATGAAAAAAACATTTTATCTAACCAATTAAAGCTTCATCATATTTTAGATTATCGTGATCAGCATGAAATCGATCGCTGTCCCGATAATTTATGGGCTAATACTCAATATATTAATGTCCCGGCTAATCCATTAAGTAACGAAATTACTGCAAGTTTAACTAGTGATTATGATGATATCTTTATTTTAAAAAAATATTCACCATTTGATTTTATGGTAAAACTTTATCAGTTACTTCCATTTAATAATCAGGCTTATCAACAATTAATCTCACTTTTACTTAACGCTAATGGTAAACCATTAGTTCAGCACTGTGCAGTTGGTAAAGATAGGACCGGCATTGGTGTCGCGCTAACACTTTTTGCATTAGGCGTGAGTGAAGAAGATGTCATGCAAGACTATCTATTTACTGAACAATGCTTACAAACTTTTCGTGAAGAAACACTTAATCAATATAAAAATAAATTTACGCAGGAAGAATTAGACAAGTATAAAATCATATTTTCTGCCAAAAAAGAGTTCTTAACTGCTGCTATAAATGAAATTAAACAGCGTTATCAAACCATCGACAATTGGTTAGCCAAAGAGTACCAATTAGATGAAAAGCACAAAAAAAACCTACAACAAATTTATTTAGTTTAATCAATTTAAACCAATTAGCTAAATCGCTAAGGTTTATATAATAACCACGTTTAAAAAGTGGAATAATAAAATAGCAATGAGAGGAAAGTCAGATGTTAACAACACAAATGGTCAAAAAACTTAATGACCAACTGAATCTAGAATTTTATTCTTCAAATCTTTATTTACAAATGAGTGCATGGTGTGATGACCAAAATTTTCCCTCTTTTGGAAAATTTTTACGAGATCATGCCGGTGAAGAGCGCAAACATATGGAACGTTTGTTTGATTATGTTCTAGATTGTGGTTCACTTGCATTAATTGGAAAAATTGATGCACCAGAAGCAAAATATAAATCGTTACTCGATGTATTTAAAGCAGCCTATCAACATGAATTGACCATTACCAAAGCAATTAACTCACTGGTCGATTATGCCCTTACTCAAAAAGATTTTTCAACTTTCAATTTTTTACAATGGTATGTATCAGAACAGCATGAAGAAGAAAAGCTATTTAAAACCATTGTTGATAAACTAGAATTAGTAGGCGAAAATAAACGTGATTTATTCTTTATGGACAAAGACTTTAATAAAACCTTAAGTGAGTCAGGATTACTCACCACAAACGAATAATAAAATATTTGTAATAACTGTTACCCTAAAAGGGTAACAGATTATAATAATTAGGATTTTACAACAATATTGGTAATAGGATTATCACAATTAACCGCAAGATGAACGCCTGACAGCTGTTGATAATGAAAATAGAAATGCTGTCCAAAAGGGGCGCAAATAGAGTGACGTTCTAAATTAACATTGACTGATTTTATTTGCCAAACGCCTTTAGCATAAAGTTTTAATGCCGATTCTTTCAATGTCCAAAGCTGCCAAAAAGCTAATAATGTATCTTCTTGGTTAATCATCCATTGGTACTCTTCATCAGCAAAACAATGTTTAGCGACATTTAGGTAATTTTTTCGCGGCCTGTCTACCTCAATATCGACGCCCACCTTTCCTGACAATGCAACCGCTACAGCAACCCAATCCCCACTATGACTAATATTAAAATCAGGAAACGAGCAATCTAAAAAACGAGGTCGACTATTATCGCCAATGACCATTTCGGGTAAAATATCGACACTATAATGTTGTTTGAGTAACTGCGCTAAGATTGAACGACAAACTAAAAATTGCCTTTTACGTTGGCCATGCAATTTATTTGCATAATCAACAATTTGCTTAGGTAATAACGAAAAATCGATGATTGCATGATTTAGGTTAGCCAGTTGAGTTATTAGCATTATCAGAAAACAACTATTCATAAAAATTATTTTTTACTATTTTAACAGCATGCTATGCTAACTGTTATTAAAATTTATCCCTAACCTAGGATTGATCATGTCATTACCAACAAAATTAGTTCATGCAGGACGAAAACAACGCTATACCCAAGGTGCAGTAAATACCGTTATTCAACGAGCCTCTTCATTGGTGTTTGATACTCTTGCAGCCAAAAAAGAAGCGGCAGAAAATCGTACAAATGGTGCACTATTTTATGGACGACGTGGCACATTAACCCACTTTGCTCTGCAAGATGCCATGATTGAAATTGAAGGTGGAGCAGGTTGCTATCTTTACCCTTGCGGTGCTGCTGCCATTGCTAATACGATTCTAGCTTTTGTCAAAACTGGGGATCATATCTTAGTATCCGAGGCAAGTTATGAGCCAACCCAAGAATTTTGTGAACATATTTTAAAAGATATGGGGGTTGAAACTGATTACTTTTCCCCTTTAATTGGCCGTTATATTACCAACCATATCAAACCTAATACCAAAGTGGTATTTTTAGAGTCACCAAGTTCAATCACTATGGAAGTTCAAGACATACCGGCAATTGTTAAGGCCATTCGAAGTGTTAATCCTGAAATCACCATTATGATCGATAATACATGGGGGGCTGGGATATTATTCAAAGCATTAGAACATGGTATTGATATCTCAATTCAATCAGGCACTAAATATCTTATTGGGCACTCAGATGGCATGTTAGGGACTGCTGTTGCCAATGAGAGATGTTGGGATAGATTACGAGAACGTTCTTATTTAATGGGACAAATGTGCGATGCCGATACGGCCTATATGGCGGCGCGTGGATTACGTACCTTAGCGGTGAGACTTAAACAACATCATGAAAATGGCTTAAAAGTTGCTAAATGGCTTGCTGGTCACCCGAAAGTGGCAACCGTTAATCACCCTGCACTTGAAAGTTGCAAAGGACATGAATTTTTCAAACGTGATTTTAGTGGTGCAAGTGGTTTATTTTCGTTTGTTCTCAAAGACCGCTTAACCGACATACAATTAGCTGATTTTTTAGATCATTTAAACCATTTTACCATGGCGTATTCATGGGGAGGATTTGAATCATTAATTTTAGCAAACCAACCTGAAGAATTAGCAAAAATTAGACCGGTATCAGGTGTCGACTTTACTGGCACATTAATTCGTCTGCATATTGGTCTTGAAGATCCTAACGATTTAATTGCCGATTTAGCTGCTGGTTTAGATAGAATAAAACTTGATAAAATCAAAACTACTGCGCTAACAAGCTTAATATAATTCACTGTAATATGAACAATATACATAACCCAATGCTTGATGACGTAATAAAACAAACCGTTTTACATCATTTAAAAGGCAGTAATGCACTACTGGTGGCTTTCAGTGGTGGCGTCGATTCGACGGTATTACTGCATGTATTGGTAATGTTGAAAAAACAGCTTTTACCCAATTTACAAATTAGGGCTATTTATATTCATCATGGTTTAAGTCAAAATGCCGATAACTGGGCAAACCATTGTGTACAACAATGCCAAACATGGCAAGTACCTATAATTATTGAAAAAGTGAAGCTTGATGATATGAACAAGAATATCGAAGAACAAGCTAGAGAGGCCCGCTATCAAGCAATTCATCATCACTTAAAAAGTGACGAAATGCTCTGCACAGCCCAACATCTTGATGATCAGTGCGAAACCTTTTTATTAGCCTTAAAGCGAGGTAGTGGTCCTGCTGGGCTCTCTGCTATGCCCATCGAAAATGGACAACATCTTCGCCCATTATTATCGATATCACGCAAACAGATAGAAACTTATGCGAATCAAAATCAACTAACTTGGATAGAAGATGAAAGTAATCAAGATGACCATTACGATCGCAATTTTTTACGTTTAAATGTTTTACCAATTATCAATCAACGTTGGCCACATTTTCCGCAAATGGTCGCTCGAAGTGCCGAGTTATGCCAACAACAAGAAGCCTTAATTAACGAGCTATTACTGTCCGAGTATCAACAAGTGATCACCGTTCAAGGTCAGCTATGCTTAAAACCCTTGTTTGATTATAGCGAATATAAACGCAATGCTATTTTACGAATGTGGCTTCGGCAACAACAAGTTATCATGCCAAGCCAAAAACAACTCACGCTAATTTGGCAAACTGTTGCGCAAGCGAAAGACGATGCCAATCCACAATTTATTTTGCATAATAAACAAATCCGCCGTTACCAAAACCAACTCTACCTGTTGCCACTATATCAAAATATTGAACAACACGTGCTTAAATGGGATTTATCGTCATCGTTAGTCTTACCTGATCATATTGGTGAATTACACGCCAATAATAAGCACAACTTAAATTGCCGCTTACCTCGTGCCGACGAAGATGTAACTGTACGCTTTCATGCACAAGGACAGCTAAAAATTGTCAATCGTCAGGGTTCAAGAGCAATCAAAAAATTATGGCAAGAGCACCATATTCCACCTTGGATGCGAACCCGCATTCCTTTAGTTTATTATAATGAACAGATAATTTGTGCCGTCGGCGTATTTATTACTGAACAAGGAAAAGGATCGCAAATCCATTTTAGTTTGACGTAAATGGTCAATATGCAGACAAACAAACCTATTGCCAGAAAATGACCCGATTAGGCGGTATAAACGACCGCCTTAATTCAACGACCGTTATTGGTTATCGGCTCTCGCTTTCCAACGTTTAAGCAGTAATGCATTTGTTACCACACTAACGCTACTTAAAGCCATGGCAGCACCTGCAATCATTGGATTTAAAAATCCTAAAGCAGCTAATGGAATGCCAATTAAATTATAGAAAAACGCCCAAAACAGGTTTTGTTTTATCTTATTATATGTTCGACGCGAAATATCAATGGCATCAGCAATAAGGTACAAATTACCACGCATTAATGTAATACTCGCCGTATGCATAGCAACATCGGTGCCCGTTCCCATAGCAATGCCAATATCTGCGGCTGCCAATGCAGGGGCATCATTAATACCATCGCCGACCATGGCAACTAAATTATTGTGCTCACTATGGCTCTCTTTTTGTAATTGATAAATATAGTTTGCTTTATCTTGCGGTAAAACTTCAGCAATCACTTTATCTAAACGCAACTGCTGCCCGACATAATTAGCCGCTTGCTGATTATCGCCAGTTAACATAACACTGGTAACATGCAATTGATGTAATGCTTCAATTGCATTTTTGGCTTCAGGTTTAATGACATCAGAAAAACCAAATAAAGCCAAAATTACGACCTGATTTTCTGATTGTTGTTTAGCCAAAAATGAAATAGTGTAACCTTTACCGGTAAGCTCATTGATTTTATCATCCATATTCACAAAATAGGCATTTAACGATTTCATCCAGCGTAAACTACCTAAATAGTATTCGGTATTATCAATCATTGCCATAATCCCTGAACCAGCTACTGAGGTAATATTCTGTGCATAATTATAGTGCTTAGCTTTAGATAACATCGCTTTAGCTAAAGGATGTTCACTCCCCGCTTGCATTGATGCCGCAATTGATAAAATCTGCTCGGGTGTTTCAGTACCGACGACGTCAATTTCCACTAATTCAGGTTTACCTACTGTTAACGTACCGGTTTTATCAAATGCGATCGTATTAATATTGTGCAGCGTTTCTAACGCTTCGGCATCTTTAATTAAAATCCCCTGACGAGCCGCTGCTCCCGTTCCCACCATAATCGCAGTAGGTGTTGCCAATCCTAAAGCACATGGACACGCAATAACCAATACGGCAACGGCATGAAGCAAGGCTTGTTGCCAATCATGATAAATTACTCCCCAAAACAGCAAGGTTACCAACGCAATAACCAAAATCACCGGTACAAAAATCGCACTGATACGATCTACAATTCGCTGGATTGGTGCTTTTTTAGCTTGGGCTGATTCAACCATATTTATAATTTTTGAAAGCATTGAGTCAGCTTGAATTGCGGTAGTTTTCACTATCAGCAACCCTTCACCATTAATTGTCCCCCCAGTAACAATATCATTAATGGATTTAGTTACAGGAAAGCTTTCCCCTGTTAACATCGACTCATCACTACTGGATGAACCTTCAATAACAATACCATCAACAGCAATACGTTCACCGGGTTTAATCACCACAATATCATTTACTTTTACCTGGTCGATAGGTACATTCACTTCTTGGTTACCTTGCCTGACTAATGCCATCTCTGGTCGTAACGCTGAAAGAGCTTCAATTGCTTGGGTTGTTTGATGCTTCGCTCTTAACTCTAACCACTTACCAATCAAAATTAAGGTAATAATCACCACTGATGATTCAAAGTAGAGGTGATCATAATGACCACTAATAAGCTGATATAACGACAAGCCATAAGCGGCACTGGTACCAATTGCGACTAATAAATCCATATTACCGGTTAATGCTTTTAACGCATTAAACCCACTACGATAAAATTTACCACCTAGTCCAAATTGCACAATCGAAGCAAGAATAAATTGCAACCAAGCAGGTAGCATCAAATTAATGTCAAACGGTTCAAGTAACATAGGGATGACAAAAGGTACAGACAAGATAATAGACAAAACAATAGGCCAAAGTGAAGCTTGCTTATCAACATCTTTATGGTGCATTTGTTGATCAGTAATTTTTACCGCATGATATCCGGCATTGTCCACAGCTGACATGAGTGTGTCTAACTTAACATTCGAATTTGCATTAACGGTTGCTTTTTCAGTCGCAAGATTCACACTAACATCAATGACACCATCAATCTTTCTCAGCGCCTTTTCAACTCGACTAACACATGATGCACAGCTCATATCCTCAACAAAAAAATGGTATTCGACAGTTTTCATTTAACACATCCCTTAATTTTTGGTGTGGTACATATTGTAGTATTAATTATCCTTTTAACAAGAATGCACTTTTTTGATATATACTACCCAAAAAGATACTATCAAGATAATTAAGTGAAAAATAAATCAATCAATAAAAGCTGCTGTGAAAACAAACATCAAACAATAACCTATTGCCCTGTTGATGCCACCATCAATATGATTGGTGGTAAATATAAATCGCTCATATTATGGAAACTTATGGCTAAAACTACCTTAAGATTTTCTCAGTTACGTAAGGAAATCCCTACGGCTACAGCTAAAATGCTAACCCAACAACTACGCGAACTTGAATCTAATGGCTTAATTCATCGACAAGTTTTTCCAGTGGTACCACCTAAAGTTGAATATTCTTTAACAAACTTTGGCAAAAGCATTAGACCAGTACTTGAATCAATGTATATATGGGGCAGTGACTATTTAAACAATCAAGGTTTACACGTTAATTGTTCAATGACGTCATTAGATGACGCAAAATAACGAAAATGACTCTTTGTAGTTGATGACTAGTATAAAGCAAAATGCAAGGCTACAACCCTGCATTTCGAATAAAGAAAGTACAATTAATTACGCAAATTTTCTGGCCAATCGTTTTGGGTCGAAACTAACAAATCTTTGACCACACGAGGATTACCCGCCACAATATTGCCCGAAACCATATAATTATTGCCACCAGCAAAATCGGTGATAACGCCACCTGCTTCACGTAAAATTAACTCGCCTGCGGCAATATCCCAAGGTTTTAAGCCAATTTCAAAAAAGCC
Organism: Gilliamella sp. B2838; assembly: GCF_026536185.1. Classification (NCBI taxonomy): domain Bacteria; kingdom Pseudomonadati; phylum Pseudomonadota; class Gammaproteobacteria; order Orbales; family Orbaceae; genus Gilliamella; species Gilliamella sp. B2838. The sequence continues at coordinate 971 of NZ_JAFNOO010000009.1, read as the reverse complement.
ATCTAAACGGCCTGCTGCTACATAAGCTAAATCTAACGCGGCAGACCCACTACGGCGAAAATCACCACATCTTACAAATAATTTTTGCAATACCGCAAAATAACTATCACTATATTGTTTAACTTTAAATGGGAAGGCCGTTGCGAGCACACTACCCTCAAGGTCTTTAGCATTGCTAACACGAATACGATACCCATTAAGCTGTGCACCTTTACCTCGCGCCGCGGTAAACAGCTCATTACTCATAGGATTATATACAACGGCAATTTCTGTTTTACCTTTAACTCGAGCCGCAATAGAAACTGCAAAATGTGGGATATTTTTAATAAAATTGGTCGTACCATCAATTGGGTCAATTATCCACTGCGTATCGGCATCACTACCTTTAGCTAAACCACTTTCTTCAGCAATAATCGTATGATCAGGATACGCTTTTTTGATTGTTTCAATAATAAGTGATTCAGCAGCACGATCTGCATTAGTGGCAAAATCGTTAGCACCTTTAGTATCAATTTCGATTGAACTTGGGTTTTCATAAGCCTTAATGGCAACATTACCTGCTTTACGAGCAGCACGAATAGCAATATTAAGCATCGGATGCATAAATTTTTTTCCAATTGATGATGTTAAAGAACGGAGTGTTTTAGTAAAACTCTATAGAGTGATACCAATAATGACGGCATAGTATAAAGGTTTTGCCGCTTTATTGCCAGAATATGTTAGGGTTGATAAATAAAATATTAAAAATCACAAATTTTAATGCTAGCGTGAAATGTGAGGAAGGATGTGATATAAAATCCAAAAGTTCCCAACGAAAAGCATTTTTATTTCGATTAACAATCCCTTTTCAACTCCAATAACAAACGCATTATTTAACTTTTTATTTATTGGTTTGATTTAAATTCAGGACTTTATATCTCAATCAACTTATCAATATTTACATAAAAATTACAGTAAAATCACAAACATTT
>NZ_JAFNOO010000008.1:0-147466 GCF_026536185.1 Gilliamella sp. B2838 | reverse complement strand
AAATGTTTGTGATTTTACTGTAATTTTTATGTAAATATTGATAAGTTGATTGAGATATAAAGTCCTGAATTTAAATCAAACCAATGAATAAAAAGTTAAATAACGCGTTTGTTATTGGAGTTGAAAATGGGATTGCTAATCGAAATAAAAATGCCATTAGCATTTTTAATGCTAATGGCATTTTATATACAGTTAAAAAGTCTGTTTTAACTATTTTTTCTTCGCTTTTACATTCGGTAGATCGGTTACCGATCCTTCATAAATTTCGGACGCTAAACCGATCGATTCATGTAATGTCGGATGAGCATGAATAGTTAATGCAATATCTTCTGCATCACATCCCATTTCAACAGCTAAAGTGATTTCACCTAGCAACTCTCCACCATTCACACCGACAACTGCTCCACCAAGTAAGCGATTATCAGCTTTATTGAAGATCAATTTTGTCATACCCTCTGAACAATCAGAAGCAATCGCGCGTCCTGATGCTGACCATGGGAAGATTGCTACTTCGTAATCAATACCTTTAGATTTTGCTTCTTTTTCAGTTAAACCAACCCAAGCTACTTCAGGTTCAGTGTATGCAATTGAAGGAATAGTTTTTGGATCGAAGAAGTGTTTTTTACCAGCAATTACTTCAGCAGCAACATGCCCTTCATGCACACCTTTATGCGCAAGCATTGGTTGACCCACTACGTCACCTATCGCATAAATATGCGGTACATTAGTGCGCATTTGTTTGTCAACTTCGATAAAGCCACGATCGGTAACATTTACGCCAGCTTTTTCAGCGCCAATTAGTTTACCATTTGGGGTACGTCCAATTGCGACTAACACAGCATCATAGGTATGCGTTTCGGTCGTTCCGTCTTTTTTCTCCATGGTGACATAAATGGCATCATGTTTTGCTTCAACGGTAGTGACTTTAGTTTCCAGTCTTAGGGTAAACTTCTTCTGGATTTGTTTAGTGAAGACTTTAACCACATCCTTATCAGCCGCAGGAATCACTTGGTCAAACATTTCAACCACATCCACTTCTGAACCTAGGGCATGATAAACAGTACCCATTTCAAGTCCAATAATTCCCCCACCCATTAATAATAATTTTTTAGGAATGGTGGTTAATGCTAATGCATCGGTTGAATCCCAAATACGCGGATCTTCATGAGGAATGAATGGTAATGTAATTGGGCGAGAACCAGCAGCAATAATCGCATTATCAAAGGTAATTTTGGTAATGCCTTTTGACGATGTCACATCCATAGTATGACTGCCAGTAAATTGCGCTTCACCTTGAATTACGTTCACTTTACGCATTTTAGCCATACCCGCTAATCCATTAGTGAGCTGATTAATAACTTTCTCTTTCCAACCGCGTACTTTATCTAATTCAAGTTTTGGGGTACCAAAATGAATACCATGCTCAGTTAATGATTTGGCTTCATCCATTACTTTAGCAACATGCAGTAATGCTTTGGAAGGAATACAACCGACGTTCAGACACACCCCACCTAGCGTTGAGTAACGTTCAACTAAGGTGACATCTAAACCAAGATCGGCTGCGCGGAACGCAGCGGAATATCCCGCTGGCCCTGCACCTAAAACTACAAGTTGTGTTTTAACTTCTTGACTCATAATCTATTTTCCTCCACTACATCACTAAACGACGTAAGTCGGATAATACGTTAACAATATGGCTTAAGAAGCGTGCACCGTCAGCACCATCAATCACACGGTGATCAAATGATAATGACAATGGTAACATTAAGCGTGGTATAAACTCTTTACCATTCCAAACAGGTTTCATAGTAGAGCGTGATACCCCTAAAATTCCGACTTCAGGCGCATTTACAATTGGAGTAAATGAAGTGGTACCAATTCCACCTAGGCTAGAAATAGTAAAACAACCACCTTGCATGTCTGAACCTGTTAATTTACCGTCACGCGCTTTTTTAGAAATTTCAGCCAGTTCACGTGAAAGTTCAACAATACCTTTTTTATTCACATCTTTAAATACCGGCACTACTAAACCATTTGGCGTATCAACCGCTACCCCAATATTAATGTATTTTTTAATGATTAAGGTTTGTGCATCTTCAGATAATGAACTGTTAAAGCGTGGGTAAGCCGTTAACGCACTTGCTACCGCCTTCATAATAAATACAAGTGGTGTGATCTTAAGATCAAGTTTTTTCTTATCAGCTTCAGCATTTTGTTGCTTACGAAATGCTTCTAGATCAGTAATATCTGTTTCATCAAATTCAGTAACATGCGGAATCATGACCCAGTTGCGATGTAAATTAGCACCTGATACTTTTTGAATCTTAGTTAATGGTAATGATTCTACTTCACCAAATTTACTGAAATCAACTTTTGGCCATGGTAGTAAGCCAGGTAATGCACCACCTGCATTGCCACTTTCAACTTGTTTAACCGCATTTTTAACATAAGCTTGAATATCTTCACGTAAAATACGATGTTTAGGACCTGTTGGTGTCACTTTAGCAAGATTAACGCCAAATTCGCGAGCTAAACGACGAACCGATGGTGTTGCATGTGCATAAGCATCATTTTCAACAAAATCATTGCCCGTGGTTGCTGGAGCTGATGCCTTAGCCGGCTCAGCTACTGTTGCAGGCGCCGGAGCTACTTGAGCTGGTGTTGATACTGGCGCTGAACTTTCAGCTTTCGCTGGTGCAGTCGATGCTGCCGTTTCAAATTCCATTATTTTAGAACCAGTTTTAACTTTATCGCCAACTTTAACAACAATGTTTTTAACAACACCAGCAACGGTTGCAGGCACTTCCATTGATGCTTTATCGCCTTCAACAGTAATGATGTTATCGTCGATTGCTACGCTATCACCAACTTTAACCGAAATTTCAGTGACTTCAACTTCATCACCACCAATATCAGGTACATTGACATCAACAATTTGACTTGCGGCTGGAGCAGCAGGTGCAGCTGGCGCTGATTTTGGCTCTTCTTTGGTAGCTGGTGCACTTGCACCATCTTCATCAAATTCCATAATTGCAACGCCAGTTTTTACTTTGTCACCAACTTTCACAATGATAGATTTTACAACGCCTGCTTGTGGTGCAGGAATTTCCATTGACGCTTTATCACCTTCAACAGTCATAATATTATCGTCAACAGCAACTTTATCACCGACTTTGACCAAAATTTCGGTTACTTCAACTTCATCACCACCAATGTCGGGTAATTTTATTTCTATACTCATTCTTTTTACCTCTTATGCAATACGTGGGTTGAGTTTATCTGGGTTGATTTCAAATTTTTTGATGGCTTCTTCAACCACACTAGCTTGAATATCACCACGTTTAGCAAGTTCACCCAATGCAGCAACAACAACATAAGATGCATCTACCTCAAAATGATGGCGCAAGTTTTCTCGACTATCACTGCGACCAAAGCCATCAGTACCTAATACTCGGTAGCTTTCGGCAGGAACAAAACCGCGGATTTGTTCAGCAAACAGTTTCATATAGTCAGTTGACACAACCGCTGGATTATTATTCATCACCTGTGCAACATAAGGCACTTTTGGTGTTTCACTTGGATGTAACATATTGTAACGTTCACAATCTTGTCCATCACGAGCAAGCTCGGTAAAAGATGTTACACTGTAAACTTCTGAGTTAACCCCATAATCTTTCGCTAGGATAGCAGCAGCATCACGAACATGGCGTAATATAGAGCCTGAACCTAATAACTGAACAGTTGGTTTACCTGCTTGACCTGCAACGGTATCAAGTTTATAAATACCTCGACGGATCCCCTCTTCTGCACCTTCTGGCATCGCTGGTTGCGCATAATTTTCGTTAAGAGTTGTGATGTAGTAGTAAACATTTTCTTGTTCGCCATACATACGACGTAAGCCATCTTGCATTATAACAGCGACTTCATAAGCATATGCAGGATCATAAGAGATACAATTCGGGATAGTTAAAGCTTGAATATGGCTATGACCATCTTGGTGTTGTAAGCCTTCCCCATTTAGGGTTGTGCGTCCAGATGTACCACCGATCATAAATCCGCGAGCTTGTTGATCGCCAGCTGCCCACATTAAATCACCAATGCGTTGGAAACCAAACATTGAGTAATAAATATAGAATGGAATCATTGGGAAATCATTAGTACTATATGAAGTTGCAGCAGCAATCCAAGAAGCTGTCGCACCACATTCATTGATTCCTTCTTGTAAAATCTGACCTTTTTCATCTTCACGATAGTAAGCGACTTGTTCTCTATCTTGTGGGGTATATTGTTGTCCATGTGGATTATAGATACCAATTTGACGGAATAAGCCTTCCATACCAAAAGTACGTGCTTCATCAGCGAGAATTGGCACTAAACGTGGTGCTAACTCTTTGTCCTTAAGCATGATGTTAAGAGCACGAACAAACGCAATTGTTGTTGAAATTTCTTTAGTTTGTGCTTCAAGTAATGGCGCAAACTCACTTAATGGTGGAATAGAAACTGTTCCAGAGAACTTAGTTAATCTTGACGGAACATAGCCATGCAGCGCATTACGACGTTCATGGATATATTTGTATTCAGGTGTATGTTCTTCAAATTTAATATAAGGTAATTTTTCAAGTGCATCGTCAGTCACAGGAATATTAAAGAAATCACGAACATGACGAACACCATCCATATTCATTTTTTTAACTTGGTGAGCAATATTTTTCGCTTCAGCCGCTTCACCCATACCATAACCTTTAATAGTATGAGCTAAAATTACAGTTGGTCGATCTTTAGTCTGTTTTGCTCGCATAAATGCAGCAAACATTTTAGATGGATCTTGACCACCTCGATTTAATCTAAAGATCTCTTCATCAGACATATCTTTAACTAAGGCTGCGGTTTCAGGGTATTTACCAAAGAAGTGTTCACGAACATAAGCACCATCTTTAGATTTTAATGTTTGGTAATCACCATCAAGTGTTTCGTTCATTAGACGGATTAATTTACCTGATTTATCTTTTTGTAATAATTTATCCCAACGATCACCCCAAAGCACTTTAATAACATTCCAACCCGCACCAGCAAATACACCTTCGAGTTCATTGATAATTTTACCATTACCAGTAACAGGGCCATCTAAGCGTTGTAAATTACAGTTGATAACAAAAACTAAATTGTCTAGTTTTTCACGGGTTGCAACTGTGATTGCCCCTTTTGATTCTGGCTCATCCATTTCACCATCACCTAAAAATGCATAGACAGTTTGTTCTGAGGTATCTTTAAGCCCACGATGGTTTAGGTATTTTAAGAATCGAGCTTGGAAAATCGCACTAACCGGACCTAATCCCATAGAAACAGTTGGGAATTGCCAGAATTCAGGCATTAATTTTGGATGAGGATAAGATGATAGACCTTTACCATGAACTTCTTGACGGAAATTATCTAATTGTTCTTCAGTCAAACGACCTTCAATAAATGCACGTGAATAAATTCCCGGTGAGATATGACCTTGGAAATAAATTAAGTCACCACCATCTTTCTCATTTCTGGCACGGAAAAAGTGGTTAAAACAAACTTCATAAAATGTAGCAGCAGACTGAAATGATGCCATATGACCGCCAAGCTCTAAATCCTTTTTAGATGCTCTAAGTACCATCATAATAGCATTCCAACGAACAATTGAACGAATGCGTCTTTCAATTTCCCAATCCCCCGGATATGCTGGCTCCTCTTCTACAGGGATGGTATTGATATAATTACTGGTTGAAGAACCAAAAAGTAAAGGAACACCACCATCTTTGGCTTTATTGACTATTTGTTCAATAATATATTGTGCACGTTCGATGCCTTCTTCACGAATAATTGAATCAAGACTTTTTAGCCAATCTTGTGTTTCAATAGGATCGATATCATTCACTTGCATGTCCGACATATAAAAACCTCTTTTTTGTTAAAAAAAATGCAGCTTTTGCTATCCTTAGCTATAACTTAAGCCATAACTAACTTATAACCTTCTACTCTGCATTACGGAGCTTATTTAGTATAAGTCTGCCATTTTCAAAGAAAAAGTAAAGCAAACCATAGTTTAGAAAAGAATGTTAATTCCTATCAAATTAATCAACCATTTCAATTATTAATTTAAATAAACCCATAATCAATTGATATAAATCAAATTTAATAAAAATTAATTTATCTGAATTAATGGGATTGGTTATACCGTGATTAGCTATGTATTGTCAAGTTATAGTAAAATCTGATATATAGATGTAAGATTTTGATAAAAATGGCAGATAAACGCTACAGTGAAGATGAAAGCAGAAGATATTATTATTCAGGATTTAGATATACAGCCCTACCTGCAAACTTATCAAGCCATGCATGAATTTACGCTTAATCGCAATGAACAAACATTGGATGAAATTTGGTTAGTTGAGCACTACCCTGTTTTTACACAAGGAAAAGTTGGTAAGCCAGAACATTTGTTATGCAAAACAGATATTCCGATTGTACAAACTGATCGCGGCGGACAAATTACCTATCACGCACCTGGTCAGCAGATTATGTATATATTATTTGATTTGAAACGACGTAAGATCGGCATTCGTGATATTGTCAGTTATTTGGAAAAGAGTGTCATCGATACTTTGCAACACTATGGTATTATAGCTTACGCTAAAGCCGATGCGCCGGGCGTGTATATCAATAACAAGAAAATCTGTTCACTCGGGTTACATATTAAAAGAGGTTGCACATTACATGGGCTTGCATTAAATATTGATATGGACCTTGGACCGTTTAAAAATATCAATCCTTGTGGTTATGCCGGATTACAAATGACACAATTAAAAGAATATGTCTCGCCAATTGATCGTAAAAAAATAAAACAATTGTTAACCAATAATTTCATCAAGCAGTTAACAAACTAATAAGATATAAATTATGCAAAATAATGAAACAATAATCAGAAGCTCAAAATATCGTGATGCTGATAAAACACGATTAATCCCAACTATTACAATACAAGACGCTGCGCCACTAAAAAAACCGGAATGGATGAAAATCAAATTACCAGTTCATTCTGATAACATTTCGCATATTAAAAATACCATGCGCAAACACGGTTTACATTCAGTTTGTGAAGAGGCTTCTTGTCCTAACTTAGCTGAGTGCTTTAATCATGGAACGGCGACTTTTATGATTTTAGGCGATATTTGTACTCGTCGTTGCCCATTTTGCGACGTTGCACACGGACGACCTTTACCGCCAGATCGTGAAGAACCCATAAAATTAGCTAAAACTATACAAGAAATGAGACTGCGTTATGTAGTAATTACCTCGGTAGATCGTGATGATCTTAAAGATGGCGGCGCGAGCCATTTTGCTTCGTGTACCAAAGAAATTAGAGCATTAAGCCCTAATATTAAAGTTGAAACTTTGACCCCAGATTTTCGTGGTTGCATTGATGAAGCGGTTAAGGTGTTAAGTGAAAATCCACCAGATGTGTTTAATCATAATTTAGAAAATATTCCACGCCTTTATAAAAAAATTCGTCCTGGTGCCAGTTATCAAGGTTCACTAAAATTATTAGCCGCTTTTAAAGAAAGACATCCTGAAATACCCACAAAATCTGGTTTAATGGTAGGACTTGGTGAAACTAATGAAGAACTGATTCAAGTATTAAAAGACCTTCGTACCCATGGCGTAACTATGCTAACGTTAGGTCAATATCTACAACCAAGCAAATATCATCTACCGGTTGAGCGTTATGTGCCACCGGAAGAATTTGATGAGTTAAAACAAATCGCATTAAATATGGGATTTACCCATGCGGCGTGTGGTCCATTCGTTCGTTCATCTTATCATGCCGATTTACAAGCAATGGGGAAAGAGGTGAAGTAATCTTCACCCTTTTTTTACTCTTAATCATCAAAAACCATAAACCGGCGATTCTCGGTTACAATTTGTAAGAATATTGGTAAGCTTATCTTCTGATCTTTTTCTAATTTATCGTTTAAATCATAAATTTTTGAGCGCCCAAATTCATCAAGAACAACGGTTTTATCACTATAAAGCGCAGCTATTTCGCTTTCATTGCCAGCAATGATCCATTGTCTAGATTTTTGATCAAATAAGTTTTTACCTTGACTATATTGTTGAGGTGGTGTGGTAACATTGAATGCTTCTTGCATTAATGTACTTAAAATATCAGTTTGCGTAGTTACATCACTTATTTGTTTGGCCTCTTTATTTGGCCAAGAAATGATTAATGGTACTTTTAGTGATTCCCGACTAAAACTCTTTGTATTATCACGTAATGCAATTTTCAAATTTTCATTAATCTTAATGTCATTCGATCCGGTGATAACAATAATCGTATTATCAAATGAATTTGATAATTTTAAGTAACTAATTATCGATTCTAAATACTGATCTAATTTTTTTGCCTCAGTTTTTAATTCAGTTATCGGTACGTTTTTATTTTTAGAACCCAGTGAATATTGAATGACAGAAAATAAAGGTGCATGGTTGTCCAATTCGTTTTGTTTGTCATGCCATGCCATCCAGTTATCAGTGACTTGTCGATTAGTCTGTTTTTTAGGTTCAGGTAAGGTAAAATTAGAGAGTAATGCATAACGATAAAGAGGTTCGGCAAAACCATCGGCCGAAAATAAACCTAAATTATAATGTTGTTTTATTACTGCATCAATTAAAGCCGAAGTTTTGTGACTGGCTAAAATACTGTTGTAATAATTGGGATCTAACCCATAAAACAGTGAAAAATCATTTAAATATGACTGATTGCTTGCACCATAATGATTAGTAAAAAAGAGGCTGTTATGCGCAAATTTATTTAACGCAGGCATAGTGTCATCAAGCAAATCATAATTCCATCCATCTATAGCAATCATTACCACATTTTTCATCTGTTGTTCGGTATCAAATGTGATACGCCCAAGTGGATACTCAATTGCAAGTGCGAATGGATTACCTTCTTGAATAACCCGATTACGATAATCATTTTGCTCAATAAAACCATAACGCTCAAGAAAATGCCTCGCGGTAAGCGGATAAGACAGCGGCAAGCTTGAACGCTGCATGGTTATTGGTCGATAAAAATTAGCATCAGCCCAAATATGAATAAGATGGGAAGAAATAAAGCAAAGAATAAATATAAGGACAACTGGCTTTGCAAATCGTTTACGTTTAGTAAGGCTACGTAACTTTTTCCAGCTCCAGATTGCAAATAAAATCTCAATAAAGAGGATAAACGGAATAAGAATAAATGCAGTACTTAAAAAAGAAGCCTTTTGCGTAGTTAGCAATTGCCAAATCGATAAATTAAGATGCATTCGAAAATGCGAAAAAACGTCAATATCAATTAAAAGTAAGGTAATACCTAAGGTAGCTGTAATTGTTGCAATGATGCGTTGCCACCTTGATGAATAAATAAAAAAGCTTAATGGAAAAAGTAAAATCAAGTAAGCAATAAAAGTCAAAAAACTAAAATGCCCAATCGCACTAATAATAGCATAAAATCTTCCCATAAATGTGCGAGGCCAATCCGCAATCATCAAGTATTGACTACCAAGAATAATTACGACAAAAATATTAAATAATGTAAACCAGTGTCCCCAGCTCACAATTTGTGAAACTTGTTCATCTTTAAAATGATTATTTTTAAGTTTGAGCATATTTAATTGTTGGCAATGATGATAACAATGATTAGTAACTATTAATTTACGGGATAGTTTACCTGATTTTGAAAAATCTTTCTGTAAATTTTTTATTTGTTAGCATAAAGATCTCGGTAATTTGTTGGCGTTACAATCGATACTTGCTATAATTTATAGATTTATTTGGCTAACAAAAAAGATACTCATTTTGGCAATCAAACAACTCGAAGCACAACAGCTTCAACCAGATTTAAAACAAATCGAAATCATCGTTAATAATAAAAAGATACCTACTGATTTAGCCACTAAAGAGGTAAATAATTTATTAACATGGCAACCACGAATTGCCGATGCCTTTTCACTATTGTGCCCAAAGCAAAAGCAAGCTTATACCCCTCGGTTTATGCTCCTAAAAGGAACAGAAAGCGAACTGTTTTTTCGTCTATTTAAACAAGCAATTAAACCTAGTATTTCAACCTCTATTTTAGGCTTTAGTTACTATATCAATGATAACAAAATCACGCTAACAAAAGCCAAAAGTAAACAAGATAACTTTGCTGTTCAAGATACGTGTTTAACAGCCCTATCTTTCGATAGTGAAATGCTATTAGGCTGCGTTCGACAACCGGAAAATGATCCTATCAAATTACAAGCAGGTTTAGTTCATCAAGCCAATGGTGGTTTTTTGATTTTAGGACTCCGCTCGTTACTTGCCCAACCATCTATGTGGTTTAAATTAAAACAGATGGTGATAAAACAAGAGTTTGAATGGTTTTCTGCCGATGAATTACACCCATTGCCTATTGCTATTCCAAAAATGCCTCTTGATTTACGCATTATTTTAGTCGGTGATAGATTAAGCTTAACCGAATTACAAGATCTCGATCCCGAGTTTTACTCCACTTCAATATATAGTGAGTTTGAAAACGAATTAGCCGTTAACGCCTCTTTACAGATAGAACAGTGGTTTAGTTACTTAGAATTTATAGCTGAGAATCAAAACTTACCACATATTGATAAATCAGCATTCACTAAGTTATATAAAGAAGCAACACGTTATACCGGTGATCAATTTTATCTTCCTATGGCAGTTGATTGGGTTTACACCCTATTAGTTAATGCAGCCCATTATATGGAAAATAGTGTCATTGATGAGTCAGCTATAATCAAGTCAATCAAGCAAAAACTTTGGCGCGAAAGTTATTTAACTGAGCGGTTTTATGATGAAATATTTACCAACCAGATAATGATTAATACCAAAGATCAGGTTGTTGGGCAAATAAATGGGTTATCTGTCATTGAATATCCGGGTTATCCAAGAGCCATAGGAGAACCCTCTCGTTTAAGCTGCATTATTCATTTTGGTGATGGTGAATTGATTGATATTGAACGTAAAACTGACCTTGCAGGCAACATTCATTCTAAAGGAATGATGATAATGCAAGCATTTATGATGTCAGAATTTGCGATAAATCATCAATTACCTTTTTCAACATCTTTAGTGTTTGAACAATCTTATAGTGAAATCGATGGTGATAGTGCTTCATTGGCTGGATTTTGTGCACTCATTAGTGCATTATCCAATCAACCTATCGATCAACAATTAGCTGTTACCGGTTCGGTTGATCAGTTTGGTCATGTACAGTCAATTGGTGGGGTAAATGAAAAAATAGAAGGTTTTTTTGCCGTTTGTCAGCATCAAGGCTTAACTGGCCAACAAGGAGTCATTATTCCCGCCAGTAACCAACGCCATTTGAGTTTAAGCGATGAAGTGATTAATGCAGTGATAGAAAATAAATTTTCAATTTGGGCAGTTGAGCATATTGCCGATGCCTTGTATTTACTAACGGGTATTCCCTATAAAGATGAGCATGGTATTAGCTTATACAAATTGATTCAGGCACGCATGCAGTCACTGTTAGTGCAAGATAAAAAACACGACAGTTGGTTGAGTAGATGGCAAAAATATTGCAAAAAATAATAATAACCAATACACTTTAAAGCAAAATCTCATTAATTAATGAGTTAAACTGATACTGTTTAAACACTATCTATTTTTATAACATGGATATGAATAATACCGTTATTTTGACCATGAAGTAATAACAACAAATAAAAGGTTTTTTTATGACATTTGAACGTAAGTCTTCGTATGATAAAGCAGATTTGATTAAATCAGGCAATAGTGAATTATTTGGTCATGATGGTCCTCCTTTACCTTCTGATCTAATGTTAATGATGGATCGTGTGATTGAAATGAATGAAGATGGCGGTAACTATAGTAAAGGTTATGTTGAAGCAGAATTCGATATCAATCCTGATTTATGGTTCTTTAAATGTCACTTTAAAAACGATCCTGTGATGCCTGGTTGTTTAGGCTTAGATGCATTATGGCAATTAGTCGGCTTTTATCTTGGTTGGATTGGTGGTAAAGGTAAAGGACGCGCACTGGGTGTTGGCGAATTAAAATTAAAAGGTCAGATCCTGCCAAAAAATAAAAAAGTGACTTATAAAATTCATTTTAAACGCGTCATTAACCGTAAATTAATTATGGGAATTGGAGATGGCGAAGTTTATGTTGATGGTAAATTAATTTATGAAGCAACTGATTTAAAAGTTGGATTATTTAAAGATACCAGCGAATTTTAATTCATAATAAAGGTTACTTAGCCTTATAACGCACTAGTTGTAAGGCTAAAATAACGATTTATTAGACAACAGTGGTTGATTGAGTATCATTAATAACAACATGTTTTTGCTATTTGTCATTGCAGCTCAACCTAGTTATCTATTGTGCCTATGATCAAATGACATTCCTTATAACAATATAAACTAGTTCATCATTTGTTGGTCATCGCCATAATAAGTTTATTTTTTAAGTTTTTAAATATGATTTTGTTAAAACGTTTTTTTATTATTATTGTTTTTTCTTTTTTATTCAGTTCTTTTGTTTATGCTGATTTTGCAGGCAAAGTAGTCAAAGTGATTGATGGCGATACAATTGATGTATTAACCAACACTAAACAAAAAATTAGAGTTAGATTGTTAGATATCGATGCGCCCGAAAAAAAACAAGCTTATGGCAATGTGTCGAGAAAATATTTAGCGTCACTTGTTGCGGGTAAAGCTGTTTTTATAAAAGAGAGTAAAAAAGATATCTATCAACGAACGTTAGGTACTGTATTTTCCAATAAGATAAATATCAATGCTAAGATGGTTGAAAGTGGCTATGCTTGGGCTTACCGTTATAAAGGGATAGCAAATAATCAAGAAATGGTAAGATTAGAAACGCAAGCCAAACAAAACAAAAAAGGGCTTTGGAAAGATAAAAATCCTATAGCCCCTTGGGATTTTCGACATCGTAATAAACGATAAATCAACTTTAGCGCATTATTTTTTAGAAGATAATGCTGCTTCTGCTTGTTTTAATGCCTCTAATCCTTTCTTACAAGCATTTTCTTGATCAGCTTGAGACATTGCAATAACTTGCTTTTTACCCAATTCTAGATTTTGTTTCAACATATCCGTTTGTTGTTTAGTCGCTGCATTATCTGGAATGGCTTTGATTAAATTATCCACTTTATCAAAATAAGTTTTACAAGACGCTGATAGGTCTGCCATGGCAAAAGAAGATATTCCCAGTAATGAGATTGTAAGTAGTAATTTTTTCATTTTTTCCTCATATTATTTTACTATTGATATGTTATAAGATTTTTTTTAAAAGTGTATATGTAGAATTATTTTGCTTGTAATCTTACCAGCAAATAGTTGCTGATAAGATAGGATATGATGGGAGGTATTTAAATTAGAATAACGTCAGCAGCAGCTGGACCACGAGGACTATCTTGGATAGAAAATTCTACTTGTTGACCTTCAGCTAGCGTTTTAAAGCCATCACCAGAAATCGCTGAAAAGTGTACAAATACATCTTTGCTGCCATCTGCAGGCGAAATAAAACCAAAACCTTTACTTTCATTAAACCATTTAACTTGACCAGTTTTCTTAGACATAACAATCTTCCTATAAATAAATTAATCTTAGCCGATGACGGCCATCTTTAAAACATAAAACCTAGACTACTTATTAACACTAAGAAGAGGAGACTGAAGAAAACTAATACGAATCCCTGATATAAAGTAAACTACAAACTGCGAATATCTAAATGTTACAAAATAAATCTGCATGTTATATGCTGGTAACTATTAACGCATAAATTCCGATTGAATGCAAGAAATGTTTTACTTTTAACATTTCATTACTCTAACAGGAAGGAATACAAAATGAATTTCTATTAGAGTAATATGTCACACTTAACAATTTATTTTTCGGACAGATCTTTCGATTTTTTGATTGTTGCTTCTACGGCATCGATTACTGCCGCTCGAAATCCTTTTTCTTCAAGAACTTGTACGCCTTCGATAGTTGTTCCAGCAGGCGAGCAAACCATATCTTTTAATTCACCTGGGTGTTTACCGGTTTTAAGTAACAGTTTTGCCGATCCTAACACCGTCTGTGCTGCAAATTTATAAGCTTGTTTTCTCGACAAACCACCTTTAACAGCGCCATCAGCAATCGCTTCAATAAACATAAATACAAATGCAGGTGAAGATCCACTAGCGCCAACAACCGCATCAATTAAATATTCAGGCACAACTTCGGTTTCACCAATACAATTCAATAACGACTGCACGATTGCTAACTCATCGTCTGTCACTTCAGTGTTAGGGGTAATTGAGCACATTGCCGCATTTACTAGTGCCGGCGTATTTGGCATCACTCGAATAATTTTTTGCTCATAACCAACGCTTTTAGCAATAGTTTTAATAGTTACACCGGCTGCAATTGAGATAACAATTGTATTCTTTTTTAACTCTTTTTGAATATCGTTCAATACATCTACAATGACATTAGGTTTAACCGCAATAATAACAATATCTGATTCACGCGCAACTTCACGCTCAGAATTAAGATTATTAACAGCATATTCTTGATTAAGGAGTTGCCCTTTTTCTGGATGATGGTCATAAACATAAAGCTGAGATCCAGGAACAATATTACTTAATAAAATCCCTTGTAAAATGGCATTCCCCATATTTCCTAAACCGATAAATCCAATTTTTTGTTCCATTTATTAATCACCTTTTAGTATCTATACTAGCTCACAAGTATAGAACATTTTTTGTATAAAAACCTTTTTAGTAATATAACATATATAAAAAATAGGCATAAACTTCGATGGTTAATTAAATACTTTATAGCTGAAGAATTCAATCAACTATTTAAACAAAATACTAAATATTTTTGTTTAAATAGTTATGAATACGTTTTAAAGGATGGAATAAACTAGGGTGCAACACAAGCAACTCTATAGTCCTGATCTAAATGATCTCTATCACCAACACCACCAGTATTAGCCTCTACAACATAATTATATCCCCAATGTGACTGATCATCTGAAGTCCAATAAATTGCTCTCGAATCTCCCCAAGCAGGGTCACCAACACGAAAATATTCCCAATCACTATCTTTATAGTAAATTTGAGTCACACGGCCCCATTCACTAAAAAGTCCTCCCATCCAATAACCATCTGTTTTATAACTAATTTTTCTAAGATAAAATGATTCAGATATACCATTTAGCCAATTGACGTTACTATTTCTTGAATTTGTAAAATCGTGCACTTTTCCTATACGATATCCACCACCATTAAAATTATTACAAAACGTTACTGCATTCTGATAACCTCCTGCTCCACCTTTTTTAGCCACATACCAACGCTCTAACCTAAAGCTATAAAATGGATCATTGTTCATATCGCGAAAATAAAAAGTTGAAGGCCAAAAAGAACTAGGTGCACTCTCTTTAGGACCTGTTAAGTTGATTTTTACTAATCCAGTAGGTAACGTATTTTCAGCACTTAACGTTAATGTTACCCCTCCTGCCGAAATTGTACGACCATTAGCATTTACAATATCTTGTGCTTTCATCCCTGCAATGCTCAAATAAAAAAACAAATTATTAGAGCCTGTTGTTGGAAAGTTTGCCCCAGGATTTGCAGGATTGTAAGTATAAAATCCTCTATACTTATTCCAATCACCATTCGAATCGTTAAAAGATGAAATAGCCCCATCATAAGGCATATTATTTGAATAAAAATCAAACTCTAAATCAGGAATAGAGTAACAAAATTGTGGTTTATCTATTTTAGGATAAAGGTAGAAAGTATGCCTGTCTCCTATAAATCTATCACTTTCAGAGGGAATACCATATTTTGTCTTAATGCTTACATCTTCAACTTCTAAAGTCAACTGATAAGGTGCATCACACCCATCTAATGCTTTATCAAAGTTGTCCTTGACATAATTAGTAATATCTTGACCATATAAATTTTTCCATTTAATTTTTAATTTACTAGAATTGGCACGATTGAACATATCTCCATCATCATCCTTCCAATAATCGTTATCATCAATAACTTTATCTGTCAATGTCTCAGGATAATCCCCATAAGGTACTAACGTATTGATATCTGCAAAAGTGGCAGAAAGTTTATCTAACACGATTGGTGTTTCCATGCTAGAGCTATCATTTAATGCATTAACAATTTTGTTTCCTGGTAATGTTATTGATAATAAGGGAATAACTGAGTTCGCATGGGTTGCTCCGCCATCGAATGTTAAATAAGGAGCAGTGCCTTGAATTGCATTGGCAGCAATAGCCGATAATGCCTGTGGTGCTAATGAGTACGACAACAACGACGACGCCAATACTAATTGTTTCTTTGAAAAAAACTTCGTAGATAATTTCGAGAATATAAACGAAAATAGATATAAAAATAGTCGAATGGAGTTAGTTGATGAATTTAATACATTGGTTTGCCAGTCTGGTGTCTGGTGTCTGGTGTCTAAAATGATACAGCATTGTGTTCCGCCCGTCAAGTAATATATTGTTTTATTTTGTTTTTTATGATTGTTTGCTTATTTTATAAGCCTATTTCTATAGGTGAAAAATTATAGCTGTTTAAAAAATAGTTAGATAGTTTTTTAATGGATTTTTTGTAAAGATTAGTTAAGAATAAAGATACCTATAGGAAAACACCGAGTTATTTATATTTTAGAGTAAAAATCATCCTCTAAAAACTCATAAGGTGGTTTACTCAAAATCATTTTATGGAATTTAACCGTATTATAATAGCTAATATGTAGGCGCTACTTGCATGCCATATTGTTGTCCAGTTTGCATTAAAGAATAAATGTGTTTAACTTTGCCTTCTTTGATTAAATTACTGACAGCAGGGTTGTTAATCAGTACTTCAAATAAAGCTTTACGTCCATTTTCGGTGGTGACTAGTTTCTGACTTATTATTGCCTTTAAACTATGTGATAATTGAGTACGAATAAAATCTCGTGAACTGTCTTCAAATACATCAATAATACGATTAATAGTCTCAATAGCAGAATTTGTATGCAACGTAGCAAAAACTAAATGTCCTGTTTCAGCTACTGTTAATGCGGTTTGGATAGCTTTTTTGTTACGTAATTCCCCAAGCAATATTATGTCAGGATCTTGCCTTAAAAGGCTATCAACAGTCTGATCCAAATTTGTTAACTCTCTTTGTTGGATTAATGATTTTTGATTATGATAAATAAATTCAATCGGATCTTCTAAGGTTAATATGTGCTTTGATTGATTAAAATTAATGTGATTAATTAAAGATGCTAGTGTGGTTGACTTACCACTCCCTGTTGAACCGGTAATTAAAATAATGCCACTTTCATAATTGATAAGTTGTTTAAAAATTTCAGGCGCCTTTATCTCGGCAAGGGTCGGAATGTGTTGTTTAATTATACGAAAAACGGCTGAGATTCCCCGATATTGATAAAAAATATTCACTCTAAATCTGCCTAAGTCCTTTACCTGATAAGCGAAGTCAATTTGTTTATTTTGATATAATTGTTGTTTTTGATCGCCAGTTAATAATGATAATAGTTCAGTCTCTAAACTTATTGGTAATAACCTGTGTTCTGATAAAAATTGTAATTGCCCATTGATTCGAATACAGGCAGCTTCACCACTTGAAAGGTGCAAATCAGAGGCATTTTGCGTTACACTAAGAGCCAAAAATGAATTTAACATTCAATTATTCCAACTAACTTTGATTCGGGATTCACATGAATACAGTACATGACAATATACTCACCATTAAAAACAAAATTAAAAATATTGCGTTAGAATGCGAAAGAGATCCCAATAGCATTGAACTAATTGCCGTCAGTAAAACAAAACCTGTGACATTAATCGAACAAGCTATTAGCGCAGGTCAGTTTGCCTTTGGCGAAAACTATGTTCAAGAAGGCGTCGAAAAAATTCAATTTTTTAAACAAAATATGCCCAATGCCCCTTTAATTTGGCATTTTATTGGCCCATTACAATCAAACAAAACAAAATTAGTGGCAGAAAATTTTGATTGGATGCACACAATTGATCGTTTTAAAATCGCTCAGCGATTAAATGAGCAAAGGCCAGCCAATATGAAAAAACTTAATGTATTAATTCAAGTAAATATAAGTCAAGAAGCGAGCAAGTCTGGTATTGCACCCAATCAAGTCGCTGACTTAGTTAAGCAAGTTATAGCATTACCCAATTTGAATTTACGTGGTTTGATGGCTATCCCTGAAATCGAGAATGATTTTAACAAGCAATTAGATGTATTTAAGCAGATGCAACAACTTTTAAAATCACTACAAATAGATTATCCATTTCTTGATACATTATCTATGGGCATGTCTGCTGATATGCAAGCAGCAATCGTTGCAGGCAGTACTATGGTTAGAATTGGCTCGGCGATCTTTGGCGCAAGGCAGTATTTATGATATATTGCAAACTTATAAAATTTTTAGGAGTGTTAAATGATATCACTGATCTTCTTGGGAAGAGCTGTTTTAACTGTTTGTCTGTATGTGATCATTTTACGTCTATGGATGCAGAGTGTAAGAGTTAATTTTCATAATCCATTTACTCAATTTATAGTTCGCATTTCTCAACCCATTATTGGACCATTACGTAAAGTAATTCCGTCAATAGGAAGAGTTGATAGTGCAACCTGGTTAATTTTCTATCTGGTCGCGCTAGTTAAAATTATTTTTATTTTACATTTTGCCATGATTAATGCGCCAGTTTGGAGCCCTGAGTATTTAGCATATGCCGTTGCTGCTATGATACACGCCTTTGGTCATTTATTATTTTGGTTACTGTTATTTAGAGCTATCCTAAGTTGGGTTAGCCGTGGACAATCGGTCGCTGATGAACTACTGGCAGAGTTGACTGAACCCTTTATCGCACCCATTCGACGCATTGTTCCCCCTATTGGCATGATTGATATTTCATTTATGATTTTTATTTTTATTCTAATGTTCTTGAATTTATTTGCCATCGATATGGTCGGGAGTATTTGGCTAATATTATAAAAGCTTTTAAAAAAGGGAGTATACTCCCTTTTATAGAATATGATCTTCCCAACAAATTACATCTTTTTCATACACAATACGTTTTCTAACTGATATTTTCAGCTTATGCATAAGCTTTTTATCACCGGTAATGAGTGGATGCCATTCGGGTAGCTGCCCTGTTTGTAAAAAGTAACGATAAGAACAAGTTAACGGTAACCATTCAATCGTAAGAAGATTTTCACGCGTTAACTTAATACAATCAGGCTCATATTTGAAACGATTGTGATAATGCTTACAACGACACGTATTAGAATCAAGCAAGTTACAAGCAACATTGGTGTACAAGATTTCTTCGGTGTCCTCATCCATCAACTTATTAAGACAGCACTGACCACAGCCGTCACACAACTGTTCCCATTGTGCATCAGTTAATTGATCTAACGTTTTAGATTCCCAAAATCGCTCTGTCATACTTTAAAATCATCTTCTTTTAACATTTGTAAGAAAAAACCATCTGCTTTTATTTTTTCTTCTATTTCATCCGAAGTACCAACAACAAAACGGCGTTTACCGTCTAATAATACTTTCATCACCAATACAGGTGAACCAAAAATTGACATTACTTTTTCAGGAATAGTAGAAAAATCATTCTCCTTTTCCAGATATAAATAACAATTTTCTTTTTTTGGACTTCGATAAATATAACACCACATCATAACTGATGAACCTACTCCTTCATTTTATTAAGACTATTTTGTAAATAAACACCTGCACCTAATAGACCGGGATCTTCATGAGTAATGACATAAACAGGGATTTTTTTAACCAAGTACGACATTCGTCCTTTGTTTTCAAAAGCATGCCGAAAAGGTGAAGATTTAAAAAACTCGATAAAACGTGGTACGATGCCACCAGCAATGTAAACGCCACCTTGTGTGTTCAGTGTTAATGCTAAATTGCCACCAAATCGTCCCATAAAAGTACAAAAATAGGTTAGCGTTTCTAAACAAAGTGGACAACTATTGGACAACGCTTTTTTGACAATTACATCTGGCGTAATCTCTTCTATAGGTTGATTATTAATGTTTAATAATGCTTGGTATATATTTACAATACCATTTCCAGATAAAAAACGCTCAGACGATACGCGTCCAAACTTTTTGCGTAACTCAGCTAAAAGACGATCTTCTTTCTCATTGGTCATTGGTAATTCAGTATGCCCACCTTCTCCAGACAAGCTGATCCAATGTTGATTAACTTTTATTAAATGCGACACACCAAGACCAGTTCCAGCACCATAAATCGCAATTGGGTAATTTAAATCGGCGTCATCCCCGCCGATTTTTACTAAATCTTTATCGGTTAATTGTGGAATAGAAGTCGATACAGCCGTAAAATCATTAATTACTTCAAGTTGTTTTAAGTTTAATGCTTTAATCAACGCTGAACGTGAAAACGACAAATTATTATTGGTCATATTCACCATATCTGTATCATCAATAGGGCAAGCAATTGCAATACAGGCCATATCGACACTGATTGATTGATTAGCAAGATAGTTTTTAATCAAAACTAATAGATCATCATCTTTTGAAATCAGAATTTTTGTGATAGCAGATAATTTGTTAGTGGTTAAATCGTACAACGCAAAACGGGCATTGGTTCCACCAATATCAGTGACTAAAGCATATTGACTCATGTTATTCCCTTCTATTACAAATTGTGTTTAAATCCTATTGCTGCGTACAAAATCATCGGTATTTAAAACATTTTTGAGCTACTCGTTACAAGGCAAGTCAAATAAGTTAAAAATCTCACCGCTAACAATGATTTTTGGCGTGAAACATAACGTTATTTTAAGATGCGCTGCTTCTTACCGATGCAATTTTATTGTACGCCTAAAAAAGTAAGCAAGAACTGTTTGAATTTCGCTTTATTCGGCGTTATTCAAATGTAGCCATTGTACAAATGACCGTTCTTGTTTAACACTGGTCATACTATTTATCAAGTAGTACTAATAAACTAATTGTGATCCTTTACTCTATTTGATTTCAAATTAATTGATAATCTTTACTCATAAACTTAGTCAAAGCATACCAACAGTTTGAACAGTAATGATAGATAATAAGCATCAAAATGAACACTTTCTACTATCAGTATATGCATAACTAGTTCTCCTTGATTAACATCAAGGCGATAATTCGAGAATAAATCAATATAGTTAATAATTACCAACTATATCCAATATGCTTTATCTATAACCATTTTTTTAATTTAAAATAGATATAAGGTGCAACGCCAGCAAGTAACATTAATATTAATGAGAATGGATAACCATATTCCCATTTTAATTCAGGCATGTTTTCAAAGTTCATTCCGTAAGCCGAAGCAACTACCGTTGGCGGTAAAAATACAACAGATACAACTGAGAAAATCTTGATAATCCGGCTTTGTTCTATATTAATAAAGCTAGTTGCAGCTTGCATTAAAAAGTTTACTTTTTGGAACAAGGATTCATTATGTGGAACAAGCGACTCAATATCACGAATAACTTCACGTGCTTGTTCTAACTGATCAACTGGCATTTTTGCTCGTCGAACTAAGTAGTTCACCGCTCTTTGGCTATCCATTAAGCAAAGTCTTACCTTCCATGCGGTATCTTCTAACTCAGCTAAAGAGGTAATCGCTTCATCATAATGTTCTTGTGAAGAGCGATCCATAATAATTAGACTCAACTCCTCTAATTCACTATAGATATTTTCAATCTGATCGGCTAACTGCTCAACTTTAACTTCAAATAGATCGAGTAATACTTCCCAAGGGTTACCGTCTATCATGCTCTGATATCGTGACCGCATTCGATATAAACGAAACGCAGGAAGATCACGTTCTCTTAAGGTAAAAAGACGTCCATTATGGACTGTAAATGCAACAGTAGAATTACCTGCTCGATCTTCTGCATCTTCATAAAAAAAGAACGAGTGCACATGTAATCCTTCGTTATCTTCAAAAAAACGGGCTGACGCCTCAATATCATCTAACTCTATACTCGTTGCTAAGTTTTGTCCTAAATGGGTTAAAACAAAATCACGATCGGCTTCTTCTGGCTCAATTAAATCAACCCAAGTCGCATTATTTATATCGCCTTCATTAATTTTCACTAACTGTTTGTTTTTTAGTCCAAACGCATTAATCATAAGGCCTCCAGTAAAAATATGTTTAGAACACTACACAACAAATGTGTGGCATTATACCTGTTATAATAAGAAATTCCTATGGTGAGACAAATCTTTCTCAATGTTTAAAAATGGATAATAGCTCGCATAATTGAATTAAATACGGTGATGTTACTTCTGTCTCATGCTACAATATCTAAATTAAATCTTTATGCAATTTTTAGGAGTTTATAATGGCAAATCGAGGAATAAACAAAGTCATTTTAGTTGGTAATTTAGGACAAGATCCTGAAGTCCGTTACATGCCAAATGGTAATGCTGTCGCTAATTTTAGTGTTGCAACATCAGAATCATGGAAGGATAAACAAACCGGTGAAAACCGTGATCGCACTGAATGGCATCGAGTTGTCGTGTTTGGTAAATTAGCTGAAATTGCTGGCGAATACATTAGAAAAGGAACGCAAGTTTATCTTGAAGGACAATTGCAAACTCGAAAATGGCAAGATCAATCGGGAACAGATCGGTATACCACTGAGGTAGTTATCAATACTATGGGGGGTACCTTACAAATTTTGGGATCGCGTGGCGCGAGTAACGAAGGCTTTGATGATGGCTCACAAAATTGGGGACAAAGCGCAAATAATTTTTCGTCAGCGCCAGCGTCGACCCGACAAGCAGCTCAAAGTGCGCCAGCACCACAACCTAAAGCCCCTGAACCACCAATGGATTTTGATGACGATATTCCTTTCTAATCAACCAAATGATTTTTTGGGCGTTTTATTACGCCCATGTATCATATCTTATCAATTTCAATTATACTTATCTTAATGTTTTTTATTAAGTCTTGAAATTGATATGCTGGAACTTATACAAACTATTGGCTTTGGTCTAATTCTTTTCATACCATTAACTAATCCATTAACGACTGTTGTATTACTATTAGGTTTATCCGGTGATATGACCAATGAAGAGCGTAACTATCAGTCTAAAATGACTTGTATTTACGTGTTTATTATCATGGTTGTCTCGTTTTATGGTGGGCAATTAGTGATGAATACTTTTGGTATATCAATTCCTGGATTACGTATTGCGGGTGGAATGATAGTCGGTATTATCGGTTTTAGAATGCTATTCCCCCAGCAACCATCTCATAAAACGTTAGAAGCCGATGCAAAAAAACGAGAAACGTCAAATAATATCGCGTTTGTCCCATTAGCAATGCCCAGTACTGCTGGTCCGGGTACGATTGCGATGATTATTAGTATGGCTTCAACGGTTAAAGGTGGTGGTTACAACGTATCGACTTGGGTTGTTTATACCACTTCAATAATGGTGCCATTATTATTGTGTATTATTTTATGGTTTTGTATGCGTAGTGCTGGCAGTATCATGCGATTTATGGGGAAAAGTGGTATTGAAGCAACTTCTAGAATTATGGGATTTTTATTAGTTTGTGTCGGTACCCAATTTATCATTAACGGCGTAAAAGAGCTGGTATTAAATTTCCCCAACATTTAACTGATTAAATAATATACAGATAGTTAACCCAAGCACTGACGAATAATGAGACATAGGGCACGTTGATGCCCTACTGTTCTGACATCAATTAAAGTTTAGGTATATTTTTGATCATTTCAACCCGCATTAAATAATCATATAGAGGGACGATTTTTTTAAATCCTTTTATCAATTTATTTGGCAGATCACTATCTAATACATCAGCTATATGATTATTGGTTACCATAACAGCTAAGCTTTTACGGTTATACCATGTTGCTATCTTTTCATCTTGATCTTTAACCAGCGGTCGTTTATAACTTTCACCAACCAATTCAAAAGGTTTTTTGACGCAACGAATCATCTCTAAAAACTTAGCAGTATCATTAGCAATCTCTTCTCGAAAAATATCCATAGTTTGTTTTGATGCACAATAATAACCTAAACCATATTGATAACTATCCGGACTAATTTCAAAAAAATAAGCTGGCGCTTCTTTCCAGTCCTTGTTTGGTCGTTTAAATGTTAGCCACAATCGACTTCGATATAATGTCTTATCTTTGGAAAATCGAGTATCACGATGAATGCGTGATATGGTTTTACCTATCGCTGGCTTGGTTTCAAACCACTCATCGATTTTTAACATTTCTGGGGTTAATTGTTCAACCAATAACTTAAATGGTTTAACTAAATCGTTATCATAAATAGAACGATGTTCATCAAACCAGGTTTTACTATTATTAATCCAAGCATCTTGTAAAAAATTTAGCCCCGCTTGAGAAAAGCCGTTAAATATGGCCATTATTGCTCCTTAAATAACTCTCTGACTTTTTCTAAATCTTGTTGCGTATCAACACCAATGGCGGGTGACTCTTTAGCGACTGCAACATGAATTTTTTCACCATACCAAAGAACTCTAAGCTGTTCAAGCATTTCAATTTGCTCAAGTGAAGAAGGTGCCCAGTTGATATACTGACGAATAAAACCTGCTCGATAAGCATAAATACCAATGTGGCGAAGGTAAAAATCACCAATACTGGATTGATTGAATAAATTGCTAGCTTTCGCGAAGCGATCTCGCTCCCAAGGAATAGTCGCTCGAGAAAAATAGAGCGCATAACCATCTTTATCCATCACAACTTTAACAGCGCCAGTATTAAACGCTTCTTCAACCGACTCAATAGGTACAGCTAAAGTAGCCATACCTGTTTTATATTTGACTAAATTTTCAGCGACTTGATCAATAATAATAGGGGGAATCAGTGGCTCATCACCTTGAACATTAACAATCACTTCATCATCGGCAAATTGAAAGGTATTAATGACTTCGGCCAGACGCTCAGTCCCCGAGTTATGTTTATCACTGGTTAGAATCACTTCTCCACCATGCTTTTTTACCACCTCGAAAACTTGCTGATGATCGGTTGCAACAATGACTCGATTTGCCGATGACTTTTTTGCTTGTTCCATCACTCGTACGATCATCGGTTTACCGTGTATATCTGCTAAAGGTTTTGCAGGTAAACGGCTTGATGCATATCTTGCAGGAATAATAACAGAAAAATTCATAACTAATCCTTGTAATGTTCTATTCTTGATTAAATTTTACTTGAGTCAGTGCCATCGCCTCGGTTTCAAGTAATACGGGAATACCATCCTTTACAGGAAAAACTAATTTATCAGTTTGACAAATCAGCTGATTATGTTCTTTATCATATTGCAATTTGCCGTGACATTTAGGGCATGCAATAGCATTAAGAAGAAGCGCTTTCATATTTTATTCTCTATGTGATGTTATATCCGCTAATAATGAACAGATATGGTTAATTGCTGGCATAGGTATAATGGCATCTACAGGTAGATACCACCAATTTGGTAATGCAAATTGCTGACATTTTACTGCATCTTTTTCTGTCATTAAAATGATTTGTTGATCAGTTGCAATATCTGCTAACAATGGCAAAGTAAATTGTTGATGATCAGCAAAGGATACCGTTTTAATTAAATCCGCATTCATCATTGTTAACATATCAAAAAAACGTTTAGGATTGCTAATTCCAGCAATAGCACAGATATTTTGTAACGAAGATAATGGCTTTTTTTCCTGAGTAAGCAAATTAATGGCACAGTTGGGAGCCAATTGCATAGTATAAGTTTTATTGGGATATTTCTCGGGTAACAGACTATCGCTATCACCATTAATGATGATCACATCGACTGATCTTAAACGGTTTTGTCGCTCTCGCATTGGACCAGCAGGAATCCACCACCCATTGCCAAATTGACGTTTACCATCGACTACAACAACTTCTATGTTACGAGCTAGCGCATAATGTTGTAAGCCATCATCAGTCAAAATAACATCTAACTGATAGTGTTTTAATAAAGCTTTGACCGCATCAACTCGTTTCGGTGCTACCGCAACAGGCGCCTGAGTGCGTTGATAAATCAGAACCGGTTCATCACCCGCTTGGGCTGTTGTTGTATTGTTATCTAAAATTAAGGGATAAGAATCAGCGTTACCGCCATATCCCCGTGAAACGACACCAACATGGAACCCTTTAGCTTGTAAAGCTTGAATCAAACCAATCGTGAAAGGGGTTTTACCATTACCGCCGACGGATAAATTGCCAACAACAACAATCGGAACAGGTGAATGCCATGATTTTAAAAGACCGAATCGATATAACTGGCGACGAATAAAAACAATCAAACCATACAACAAAGAAAAAGGAATAAGTAACCAATATAATCTATTTTTACCATACCATAATTTTTCAATCATCATTTATTATCACTTGATTATGTTTTGTTACCATTACTGCTATATTTGACGTAATATAAATATTGCGATATTGGCTATTATTTTACTCATAAATAGGTAAACACCCAAGCCAATCATGATACCACCTAGGACGAACTTGTTCCCGCATTGTTTTGATATTCCACGTTAATTTATTAAAAAATAGACTAATTTGACCTGTCCTTGCAGTAACATGATAATCTAAGTTAAGTTCATGATAACGTAAAGTAATCTTATCTGCGGGTAAGTTCCAAGCATTATAGCGCGAAGTCGACACCAATGCACTTTTCGGTTTTACCCGATTTATAAAGGCATAGCTTGATGAGCTCATACTACCATGATGGGGAACTTGTAAAAATGTTGAAGATAATTTAACTCCATATTGTTCAATTAACTGATACTCTTGCGTTCGTTCTAAATCCCCTGTTAACAATACCGAGAATCGACCATCCGTTATTTGTATCACACATGAGTCTTTATTTTGCGCATAATTAACCAGCTTTTTAGGCCATAAAATATTAAATGAAAGCTGGTTCCAACTAATGTGATTTCCCGCTAAACATAAATAATCATTATTCAATGATGATGATGAACTCATCAACCACGCATTTGGATAGGTACGCTTTAAAATATTCAGCCCACCAATATGATCATTATGTTGGTGACTAATGATAATGCCTTCAACTGTTAAATTATGCTGCAATAAAAACGGTATAATGACCTGCTCTGCTACTGAATTTTTATCCCATTTAGCACCCGTATCATACAAAATAGCTGACTTTCCATTATGAATCACAATAGCCAGTCCATGACCAACATCTAACATGTCTACTCGCCAAACATAATCAAGAACGACAAAAAAAGGTGAAATCATTAAGCATAAAATAGACAATATAGTCACGAAAAAATGACGCCAAAGTTCAGTATGAATAACAATAATCATCAACCAACCAATTAAACTTAGTAGATAAAAATTAGCCGGTAATGTCAACCACAATACATTCATTGCTTTTAAACATAAAAATAATCCTTTAAGAGAACTATCTGCAACAAAGCAAAACCACAAGGATAAATAAAAACAATGTACCAAACTAAATAATAGTGCCAATAAAATAGCAGGAAAGGTACATAGTGTGATAAGTGGAATTGCTATTAAATTCGTGAATAATGCAACAGTACTTATCCCGTGAAAAATAAAAAATTGTATAGGTAATAATAATAACGTTAAGCCAAATTGTAGATGCAATAACCGTATTAAATACCAACGTTTTTTTTGTTTAAAACGGTTTGGTAAAGGCATCCATTGGGATAGAAAGAGTAAACTGATAACCGCGTAGCAAGATAACCAAAAACTTTCTGATAAAATCATCAACGGATCAAATAAAAGTAATATTGCAATAATTCGGTTTATTTTTTGCCAAGCACTTAAATGATAACTTTGATAGCGTAAGTATATCCATATTGATAGTGCGAATATCGCACGCAGTGTTGGCGGATTAAATCCTGTTAACCAAGCATAAAATAATGCACTTAGCCAACCAACTATGATTGGTACAAAATAATGTATATAACGATTTGGAACTAAAAACAGACTTGTTTTAACAATAAAGCAGCAAAAATAAAAAACTAAAAGAATATGCATACCGGATATTGCCATTAAATGAGCTATACCGGTTTGCATCATTATTAGGCGATCTTCACCACTTATTTGTGTGCGTTCGCCAAAAGCAAGCGCAATCAGGATTCCTCGGTAAACACATAGATTAATATAGGGTAAAGCGTAATCTGCTATAACTTGTCTAACATTACGCTTATCATCAAGTAATTTAGCTTGTTTTAATTTTGCTGATAACAGGCGCCTATTGGCAATTGCAAAGCGTTGACTATCAAAACCTCCTTCATTCAAATAACCTTGGCTAACTTTGGTTTTCAACGTAAGTTGCCAAATTTGACCGGCCTTAGGAATAATTGGCTGATCCCAATAGACTGAAATAGTCGGATTAAAAGACAAATAATGCTGGTCAGAATTGATTAGGGCAAATTTTATGTAATACGGTTCTGTTATATTGTCGGCTTGAACATCAATTGTTTCGACTTTAGCTTGCACAACCAAGGTCTTATCGATATAAGGTTCAACATTTGATAAATATTGATGACTATAAGCAGTAGACCATAAAAAGCTAAGGATTAATACCGCAATCATTATTGTAAAGCGATAAAACGTTGATGGAACAATCAAAATAAAAGTAATAAGAACAATAGTCAGCATATACCACTGTTCATAAGAAGGTAATGAAGGTAAAAACATAAGTGGCAAACAACCTAAAGAAAAAATTATTGCTAATAGATCCAGTGAAAAAAGTTGCCGCATTGATTTTGGATAGGGTTAATTTTGATTGGCTATCAAACTATCACATAACTGTTTTCTCAAAATATTCCATTTACTAATTTCTAGAGATTGCTTCCATTTTATTAATTAGTTGAAAAACTTTTACAAAACTAAACTGATTTTCAGCTAAACTTATTTTTTACGTTAATACGAATCACAGCTAAAGAGGAGGTGTCGGTAATCTAGAATGGTGCTGCAAGCATTGATTGATAAATACCCGAATTGTTATAAATAAAAAAACCTTTGATTTTAGTCAAAGGTTTTTTTGTAATATTATGCAAACTTATGCTTTGGCAGCATTATTAACTCGTTCACGTAATTCTTTACCCGGTTTGAAATGAGGGATATATTTATGTTTAACTTCAACATTACCACCTGTTCTAGGATTTCTCGCTTTACGTGGGGCGCGATAGTTCAAACTAAAACTACCAAAACCTCGAATTTCAACACGATCATTACTTTCCATAGCTAAAGCGATCTGTTCGATAATATCTCTTACAGCATCATCAACTAGTTGTACAGGAAGGTGTGTCCGCCAGTTAACTATCTTTTCGGCTAAATCTGATCTGTTCATGGTCACTCCTAATTTATTTTGTGTGGTAAATAACTGATTTATTTTATACCACAAAAGAAAAAGAGGGCAAGCCCTCTTTACTCTTTACATAAACAATTTTTACTCAGTTTTTGAAGCAGCTTTGAAAGCTTCAGCCATTGCATTAGTAAATGATGCTTCTTCTTGAGTTGCAGTATTATTTACAGCAGCAAGTGCTTCTTTTTCATCAGCTTCATCTTTAGCGCGTACTGATAATGAAATCGCACGAGACTTACGATCGATATTAACAATCTTAGCTTCAACTTCGTCACCAACTTTCAGTGCAGTAGTTGCATCTTCAATACGTTCACGAGCAATATCTTGAGCTTTTAAGTAACCTTCAATACCATCAGCAATTTCGATAGTTGCACCTTTAGCATCGACAGCAGTTACTTTACCTTTAACAATAGTGCCTTTTTTATAGTTTGCAGCAAAATTATTGAAAGGATCATCTTCTAATTGTTTAATACCTAAAGAAATACGTTCGCGCTCTGCGTCAACTTGTAACACAACCGCTTCGATATCGTCACCTTTCTTATAAGCTTTAACCGCTTCTTCGCCAGGCATATTCCAAGAGATATCTGAAAGATGAACTAAACCATCAATACCGCCATCTAAACCAATGAAGATACCAAAGTCAGTGATTGATTTGATCTTACCGCTAACTTTATCACCTTTATTGTGTGATTCAGCAAATTGTAACCATGGGTTTGGTTTACATTGTTTAAGACCTAAAGAGATACGACGACGTTCTTCATCAATTTCAAGAACAACAACTTCAACCACATCACCTAAGCTAACCACTTTAGATGGGTGAATGTTTTTGTTTGTCCAATCCATTTCAGAAACGTGTACTAAACCTTCAACACCTGTTTCAATTTCAACAAAACAACCGTAATCAGTTAAGTTAGTTACTTTACCTGTTACTTTTGTTCCTTCTGGGTAACGTTTAGCGATTGAAACCCATGGATCTTCGCCTAATTGTTTTAAGCCAAGAGAAACACGTGAACGATCTTTATCGAATTTAAGCACTTTAACAAGTAATTCTTGACCCACTTCAACCACTTCACTTGGATGTTTAACACGTTTCCAAGCCATATCAGTGATGTGAAGTAAACCATCAACCCCACCAAGATCAACGAATGCACCGTAATCAGTAAGATTTTTAATGATACCTTTAACTTCTGAACCTTCTTGTAGATTTTCAAGAAGTTGTTCTCTTTCTGCGCTATTTTCAGATTCGATAACGGCACGACGTGAAACAACAACGTTGTTACGTTTTTGATCTAATTTAATAACTTTTAATTCAATTTCGCGATTTTCAATATGTGAAGTATCGCGTAATGGGCGAACGTCAACAAGTGAACCAGGAAGGAACGCACGCACGCCATTAAGATCAACCGTAAAGCCACCTTTAACTTTACCATTGATAACACCTAAAACTGTTGCAGCATCTTCAACTGCTTTTTCTAGTGTCAGCCACGCTTCATGACGTTTAGCTTTTTCACGAGATAAGATTGTTTCACCAAAGCCATCTTCAATTGAGTCAAGCACAACGTCAACAACGTCACCGACTTGAACTTCTAATTCGCCTTGGGCATTTTTAAACTGCTCTACTGGAATTGCTGATTCAGATTTTAAACCAGCATCAACTAAAACGACATCTTTGTCGATTGCAACGACAGTACCACGGATCATATTACCAGAACGAGTGTCTAGTTGATTTAAAGACTCTTCAAAGAGTTGAGCAAAAGATTCAGTCATATTTATATACTTAAATTAATATTAACGTCCACATTACATCATGTCTTGTGGGGTTGTTTACGGAACTCCACCTATCCTTTTGTGGAGCTTGGTTCAAGCAATAAATAAATTTATTGCCCGAGTTTTTGGTTTATATACTTAATAGATTGATTAAAAACATCTTGAATAGAAAGTGATGTGGTATCAATTATAAGTGCATCAACAGCAGGTTTTAACGGCGCAACGGCTCGATTGCGATCACGCTCATCACGCGCTGTTATTTCCTGCAAAATTTCGGCGAATTTAGCATGATTTTGCTTATCTTGCAACTGTTTCATTCTTCTTTCTGCTCGAGATTGCGCACTGGCATCGAGAAAGATTTTGACTGGTGCATCTGGGAATACGACAGTTCCCATATCGCGACCATCAGCAATCAAGCCCGGAGCCTGTTTAAAATCTCGTTGTCGTTGTAATAATGCAACTCTCACTTGACTTAACGAAGCGACTTTTGATGCGGCTCCGCCTGTTTGTTCAGTACGGATAGCGTTAGTGACATCGTTATTCTGTAATAAAACTTTTACTTCAGCCCCCGTAGAATCGAAGGTTAAAGGCAGATTTAACGCCAATTTAACAAGCTGACTTTCATCATCAAGTGCGATGTTTTGTTGCAAGGCTGAAAATGCCAATACTCGATAAATAGCCCCCGAATCTAAAAGGTGCCAATTAAAATGATTAGCTAATGCTTGGCATAATGTGCCTTTACCTACGCCACTAGGTCCATCAATGGCAATGACGGGAACAGTTTTAATCATATTAATATTCGCTTAATCGTTCAAATTGTTCAAAGTAGTCTGGAAAAGTTTTCATAGTGCATTTAGGATCTAATATGGTCACCGGCGTATCGGATAGTGCAACTAACGAAAAACACATTGCAATGCGATGATCGTTATAGGTTTCGATTTTAGCATGCGTTAATTTTGCAGGCGGAACGATAGTAATATAATCAGGTCCCTCTTCAACCGTAGCTCCAACCTTCCGCAGTTCAGTTGCCATCGCATATAAGCGATCGGTTTCTTTCACTCGCCAATTGTAAATATTACGAATTGTCGTCGATCCTTTGGCAAATAAAGCAGTCGTGGCAATAGTCATTGCTGCATCGGGAATATGGTTCATGTCCATATCAATACCGTTTAATTCCCCCCGAGTACATTCAATATAATCATCTGCCCAAATCACTTTAGCACCCATTTTTTCAAGTACATGTGCAAATTGGGTGTCGCCTTGTAAACTTTTTTTACCTATACCGGTAACACGCACTGTACCGCCTTTAATTGCCGCTGCGGCTAAAAAATAAGAAGCGGACGAAGCATCACCTTCGACTAAATAATTGCCAGGAGATTGATAACATTGTTTGGCTTTAATGGTAAATTTTTGATAATCATGATTGGTAACTGTGACACCAAAAATTGCCATCATTTTGATTGTAATATCAATATAAGGTTTCGAAACTAAATCACCAATAATGGTAATTTCGGTATCTTTATCCGCTAGCGGTGCAGTCATTAATAAAGCGGTTAAAAACTGACTTGAAACCGTTCCATCAACGTTGATATTACCCCCGCTAAAACCACCATGAATATGCAGTGGCGGGTAACCTTCGTTTTCAAGATAGTCAATTTTAGCACCACCTTGACGTAAAGCATCCACTAAATGCCCTATTGGGCGCTCTTTCATACGAGGTTCGCCTGTTAATATAATATTATTGTTACCCAAACATAATGCCGCTGTTAATGGACGCATCGCTGTGCCAGCATTTCCCAGAAACAATTCCAAAGGGTAAGTCACTTGCAAGTGACGACCGATGCCCTGAATATCACAAATAGTACGATCATCAGATAGTTGATATTTAATACCTAAAGCCTTTAAAGCATCAAGCATGTAACGGACATCATCACTATCAAGCAAATTGGTCAAACGAGTATTACCTTTACTCAGTGCGGATAATAGTAATGCTCGATTAGAGACACTTTTTGACCCAGGTAAATTGATTGTCCCATTAATTTTTTTTATCGGTTGTAATGTTATAGATAACATAATCACTCTCTATAAATATTTTTTAAAATTTTTCTAGCGTCGCTTTTAACAAATCTATAGCTTGCTTATCTTTAGCACTATTTTGCCATAATTTATCAAATAAAGAACGATATCGCTTGATTGCATCAAATGATGAAGTAATTGAAGCAATACCCGTTGTCACATTGGGTAATTCCCCCAAACGAAATGGACTCATCGCTAAAGAGATCGGATTTTGATCTTGATAAAAGATTTGAAAAGCTATTGACGGAATAGCCTGCTCAGTAATAGCAATTGTTGGCGCATAAGATTGGTGTTCTAAAAGTTCAATTAAATGATAAACTTCTTGACGTGCTAATAACATTCTTTCCGATTTTTTCCCCGGCGAAATGGTTAAATTACCGACTAAACCAATATGCAAAAAACGCTCAACATTGCGTAAACTAATTAAATTAATCACTTTAGGAACAGACTGATAAAATTGCGTTTTACGATGTTTCAAAATTGATAAACTCACCGCATATTTATCTGAATCAATCGCTTCACCAGACTCCTCAAGCATCATGGCCAAATGCGATAAATAGTGTGGTGAAGTTAGCAAAAAAGAGAAGGGATCAAAGTGTGAATAAATATGGGTTGATTGTTCTTCCAACTGACGCATACGTTCAAAAAACCCTTCGCCACTTGAATAATATTCCGTATCAATACCAAGTAGGCTCGCTAAAGAAGTGTCTAACAATAGTGCTAATCGCTCTAATGTTTCAATTTTAACGATTTCACCTTTTTCTAAGCGATAAACTGCAGCTCTTGAAATTCTTAAACTCTCAGCTACATCTTCGGCTTTAAGTGAGGCGGCAATACGATAAGCGCGTAATCGCTGCCCTATTGCCAAATAATCAATTGCTTCACTAATCATAATTGACTCAAAATTTTCGAATCTTGGCAGTGTATCACAAGGTGATAACAATGCCAATTTTCGCTAAAAATGTTTAAGGTAACATCCACATTTTAGTCAACTATTTTAGCAAAACATCTTGTAAGTTTGATGCATCTGCAAATTCAGTATATTCAGTAATCGCTTCTGGTTTTTTCGAAGCTTGTGACGCTTGCCCTAATACTTGCGAAGCAAACACCAAACCTTTTTGTTTAACAATAGCGTTATTATAAAAATCAATTAAGTCTTGCTTATCAATTTTTTTCACTTCGGCTATTTTCTTATCGCGTGAATCAAACGAAAAATTCGATAAACGATAATCAGCCAGATAGCGTTCTAATTCTTCATTTAACGTTTGAGGTGGCATTGTCAATTCCTCAAGCACCGCCTTTTTATATTGCTCTATATCATTTTTGGATAATGCTTGTAATTTTTGCAGCATAATTGGATAAAAATGCTGATAACGTCCTAGCAAATAGGCTGGGTCGTATTGATTACTTTGTATAATAAAGCTAATACCTGAAGAATCGCCTACTGACATTGATACAGCAAAAACGGCATAACCTAACTGTTCATTAGATCGTAATTGATCGAAAAACCAAGGCGATATAATCTTCGAAAGCGTATAACTCAAGATGCGGCTCGAATTTCGATCATAATTAGTCGGAATATAGCTCATCATTAAAGCATTATCAGTTGCTTTCGCCGTTTGAGTAATGCGTGCTGTTAATGGTGCATTTATTTTAAGGTTATCAATTGGTGTAAATTGAGCGTTAGACACAAATTTTTCTTGAATTTTATGATAAAGATCTAACGAGCGTTGATTCGATAAATTACCTAAACTTAGCATATAAGGAACTGAATGCGTCATTAGCGCATCACGATAAGCTACAATATCGTTAACACTGATATCTGCTGTGATTTGTCTTCTTAAATTACGTTCATAATAGTGAGGTAATACAGACAATGCATTGACAGGATTGGCGGCTAACTGATAACTATTCGCATGCTCAATTGCATCTAATTTTTGGATATACCACGATTTAGCTAAGGCTAAACTTTGTTCATCAACAATTATTTGCTGATACCGATTAAGTACCGCTAATACCATTTCGGGAAGGTGCTGATTAAAACCATCAGCTGTCACCATCAAACCATTATCACGGCTAGTCGACAATTCAATACCAGCCACATTAGCTTGGAATTGAAGTTGTGCTAGATTACGACTAACAAGATAATCGAGCAAATCAAACGCAACTTGAGATTTAGCATCACTAAAAGCTTGATCATTACGTAATGAAACGACAAT
Organism: Gilliamella sp. B2838; assembly: GCF_026536185.1. NCBI lineage: Bacteria > Pseudomonadati > Pseudomonadota > Gammaproteobacteria > Orbales > Orbaceae > Gilliamella > Gilliamella sp. B2838. The sequence goes on along the minus strand of NZ_JAFNOO010000008.1, from coordinate 111,838 downwards.
TGCGGCTTTAGGTTCTTGACCAAAATATTGGCTAACAAAATGGATATGATTACCGCGCTTATTAAATTCTAAAGGCTCAGATTGATTGCTATTTGGGTTAACAATCGTAAAATCATCTGGAATATAAGGATTGAGTTCAGGTAAAGTAAACGAAAAGCTTTTTGCTAAATTCGACCAATTTGATTTTTGTTCACTAGTTATAGCATCAATTTTATAAGGTGCTTCAACAAAATAGGCAACTTTATCGGTAGGTTGATTTGGTGCAATGGTCCAAATTCTAGCATTATCTGGCGTTAGGCTCTTTAAACGGTTTACTATCGCATCTTTATCAAAATGCGATGCAATAAAGTCAGCGTTTAAAATATTTTGGATTGGATAAAGCAACATCTGATCTGATAGCCATTCAACATAAGACATATCTCGTTCAATATCTTGGTATTTAAATTCAAGTGCTAATACTTTTTTAAGTTCTTCGTAATAAGTATCCTTTACCCCATCTTTTTGTATTAATTGTAAGTAATTGAAAATAGCTGCTATCACTTTATCTTTTTGAGCAAGGCCGTCATCAGTCAAACTTACATTAATGCTCAAAACACCACTATTACCATAACGAATAGGATCGCTTGATGCACTAATGTTTTCAATCAATCCTTGCTTTTGTAATTGTTCTGACAATGTGTTTTGACTACGATTGCTAATTAAATAAGCAATATATTCATCACTTTTATCGGCAAATTTAACTAAATTATTTTCAATTGGAAATTGTAAAAGCATCAATTTTTTAGGCTGAGCGGGTAACATAGTAATTTGTTTAGCTAATACGTCACTTGGCATAGCGGTTTGATCAACTTTTGGGGCTTGAATATTTTTATTAGGAATTTGACCAAAAGTAGTTTCAGCAAGTTTTGCCAATTTATTAATAGATTGATTGCTATAAACAACCCCGACCATAATGTTAGCTGAGTAATAATTATTATGAAAATTAACTAACGCATCGTGTAATTTACTCGTTGATTTATCACTTAGCGTTTCTAAATTTCCCCCTGAAAATTGTGACGCAGGGTGCTTTTGATTAATTGTTTCAGAATCAACTTGTCCAATACGAAAACCATCATTCGATCTGGCCATTGTCAGTTCAGCATTAACGGCATTTCGCTCTTTATCTGCAAATTTTGGATCTAAAACAGGATTAGCAATCGCTTGAGCTAAATAATCTAACGCATGATTAAATGCGCCATTTTCCACCTCAAAATAAAATGCAGTTCTATATGAAGCAGTACTCGCATTATAACTACCCGCATGGCGATTTAAGAATTGAGAAAAACTAGCGGGTTCAGGATACTTTTTAGACCCCATCAAGACCATATGTTCGGTATAGTGAGCTAAACCTTGTTGATCGGCAGGATCTTGTAAAGAGCCAACAGGTAAGGCGAGCGAGGCTAATGATTTCACAGCTTTAGGATCGGATACTAATAATACACGCATTTTATTGGCTAGTTCGATGACTTCGTATTGGCGATTATCGCGATCACTTTGTTGAACCTTTTCTAATAAAACGGGATGTGAAAGTTTGTTTTCAATCGCAAAAGAGGAATTGAAGTAAAAAAAAGCTAGCACAATTAAGAGCGTTATTTTTATCTTATGCATATATTCTCCGCCTAAAATGTCATATTCTATGATGAATTTAATAAATTACTAAAAAAGAAAACTGACAGCAGTTTCTAGTAATTTTTTCAAAAATTTAATCCTATAAATTTATCTGATTAAAAATTGAGGTGTAAGTTTTCTATTATCTATCTTAACTAAAAGATAATCTAGTAATTCATAATATGAAAGCACAATGTATCACTAATCTATTAGGGCAATTTACTCACCACATTTTTGACGACATGACTAGATTAAAAAAGGTTTGGTTAAATGTAAGTCATCAACTAAGTCAAAAGTTGCGTTCAATAACAATATTGGATTGAGATAGAAAAACGAGTCAATTACAACGTAATCGATCTTGATTTTCTTGGTCGACTATTTATCTAAAAATCAGGCACTTTAAATCTTGTCGTAAATGTTGACAGTCAACTGGTCAGCCATGTTATTGCAATAAATTGAGTCATCAAAGTACCAATACTAGAACTGACAGTCGCTTTTATTTTATATTGTTTCAATTTCTCTACAATATAAAAAAGCTGGGAAAACCCAGCTCTTTATTTTTTTAAACAACAATGGAGAAATAATAACAATTAATGTTCCCGTGTTTTTCTAAATTCGACATCTGGATAACGTTCTTGAGTTAGATTTAAGTTAACCATACTTGGCGCAATATAGGATAAATTATCCCCCCCATCTAACGCTAAATTTTGCTCACATTTGCGTTTAAACTCTTCGAATTTCTTCGCGTCACTACATTCTACCCAGCGTGCGGTGGTCACATTTACCGGTTCATAAATGGCTTCAACATTATATTCAGATTTTAATCGAGCAACGACCACATCAAACTGAAGTACACCAACTGCCCCGACAATTAAGTCATTGTTGGCTAATGGTCGAAATACCTGCACAGCACCCTCTTCAGACAATTGCACTAATCCTTTTAATAATTGCTTTTGTTTTAGCGGATCTTTTAAACGAATTCGGCGAAATAGTTCCGGGGCAAAGTTAGGAATACCGGTAAACTTAAGATCTTCACCTTGGGTAAAGGTGTCACCAATTTGAATAGTACCATGATTATGTAATCCGATAATATCACCCGCATAAGCCTCTTCTACATGTTCACGATCACCGGCCATAAAGGTTAATGCATCAGAAATATTGACATCTTTAGCAAGACGAACATGACGCAATTTCATACCTTTTTCATATTTACCCGACACAATGCGCATAAATGCCACGCGGTCTCGGTGTTTTGGATCCATATTGGCTTGAATCTTAAAGACAAAACCACTAAATTTTTCTTCGCTAGATTCGACTTTTCGCTTATCCGTTTGACGAGCTTGCGGTGGCGGAGCCCAAGCCGTTAAGCCATCTAACATATGATCAACACCAAAATTACCTAATGCAGTACCAAAAAAGACGGGGGTTAAATCACCGGATAAAAATGCTTGTAAATCGAACTCATTCGATGCGCCTTGCACTAATTCAAGCTCTTCACGAAGCTGAGCGGCTAAATCATCGCCAACAGTTTTATCCAATTCAGGATTAGTTAACCCTTTAATAACACGGACTTCTTGAATGGTATGTCCTTGACCTGTTTGATATAGATAAGTTTCATCTTTGGCTAAATGGTACACACCTTTAAATAACTTGCCACAACCAATAGGCCAAGTAATCGGTGCACACATAATATTGAGCTCGTTCTCAACTTCATCGAGTAATTCTAAAGGATCACGAATATCACGATCTAACTTATTCATAAAAGTCAAAATCGGCGTATTACGTAAACGCGTTACTTCCATTAATTTACGCGTACGATCTTCAACCCCTTTTGCTGCATCAATCACCATTAAACAACTATCAACGGCCGTTAAAGTTCGATAAGTATCTTCTGAGAAGTCTTCATGCCCTGGGGTATCAAGTAAATTGACTAGACATTGATTATAAGGAAACTGCATGACAGAAGTTGTAATCGAAATACCACGCTGCTTTTCCATCTCCATCCAGTCGGATTTAGCGTGCTGGGCATTCACACCTCGACCTTTTACCGTTCCAGCTGTTTGAATGGCATGACCAAATAGCAACACTTTTTCTGTAATGGTTGTTTTACCAGCATCGGGATGTGAAATAATAGCAAAAGTGCGACGCGCATTTACTTCATCTAAATAAGCTTGTTCTGTCATAAAATTAACGATAATTATCCTGCACAAAAATAATCGGGCATTTTAACAGAACTTGTTAATTTTTACCATTGCAGTTATTTGCGTTATTGGTTTATCTATGCATAATGTTTGCATAAACTAGTATTGATTAGGTGCTGTTTTGCAAGTTTGCAAAAAAACCTAGCTTTCAGTATAAATTGGATTTTGTTATGAATATTCGTGATTTAAAATTGTTCTTACATTTATGCGAAACATGCCATTTTGGTATGACCGCCGATGCTATGCATGTAAGCCCTTCGACGTTATCCAGACAAATACAACGCTTAGAAGAACATTTTGGTCATGCCCTTTTTATTCGTGATAATCGCCAAGTACAAATAACGCAAGAAGGGGAAAAGGTAAAACGTTTTGCCCAGCAAGTAATCAGTTTGCATCAGCAAGTGCGCCAAGAATTAGATCAATCCAATCAACAATTAGTTGGCGAATTAACCCTATTTTGTTCAGTAACAGCCGCTTACAGCCATTTACCTGAAATACTTGACCGCTTTCGAATTAATTATCCTCTTGTAGAAATTAAACTCTCAACCGGCGATGCGGCAGATGCGGTTGAAAAAATCCAGTCCAATCAAGTCGATTTAGCCATTGCAGGCAAACCAAAACAATTACCTTCAGGAGTCGAATTTTTAAAATTTGGTGAAATAGAGATGGTGTTACTCATACCCAAGCTCAATAGCTCATTTAGTGATAAATTACACCAAAAAAAACCGGATTGGCATAATATACCCTTTATTTTGCCGGAACATGGCCCAAGCCGGCACCGCATTGATTTGTGGTTTAAACAGCAAAAAATCATGAGCCCCAAAATTTATGCAACAGTTGCAGGTCACGAGGCAATTGTTTCTATGGTTGCACTAGGTTGCGGTGTAGCCTTATTACCTAAAGTTGTTATGGAAAATAGCCCTGAAAGAATTCGGGAAAGAATTACTGAATGGTCAACCAATTTAATGGAACCGTTTGACGTTGGGATCTGTGTTCAAAAAAGACGTTTATCAGAAAAAATTATCGCGGCGTTTTGGGGATTATGCAATCTTAATTTACCAAACCAATCCCAATAAACAAAATATCGTGTATAATCATTTACCTAGAAAATAGTTACATTATTAATACTGCAAGCAACATAAAAAATAATTTGACGACAAGCTTGGTTGTTAAAAAAGGAAATATTTTCATGAACACAAGAACTATAAAAATATTAACATCATTAATTCTGCTTACTACAACTACGATTGCTTTTACAGTACAGGCCAAAGGTAATACACGTTTAAATATTAACCGTGAAGAGAATAATACTATTGTAAAACCTCAATGGTTAACCATCGAAAGTACAAACTATTATGATGGTGATAGCGATGACTTAGCCACAGCGGGTTTAGGCTTTACACCGCTATCAACAACTAAAATCAATCTTAAGCAGGCTAACCCTACGCAACCAACAACTCAAGAACTAAGGCAATTAAAACTTAACCGATTTATTGATACTAAAACGGGAGAAGGCACTCTTTTTGGTTATCAGCGTAAAACCTTAACCCCATTATTTGATGGCAAAGTGGCAGGTACTGAGGTTTTAGCTACCCTTAAAAATAAAGAAGAAACTGTCGGTTTATTATTACAAATCCCCTTGGATTTTGATAAAAACAAACCTTGTATTGTTGCGGTGCCTGCCACCGATTCCGATGGATTATTTAATGCCCACGATGTACAAATTAGAGGATTATGGGGATTACGTCACAACTGTGCAGTTGTTTACAATGATAAAGGATTAGGCAACGGTATTTATGATATCACTAACCAGCGTGGATTTGCCATTGATGGCAAAACACAAACAGATAATCTTCTTTTTAAACCAGATATTAACAATCGAGAAAGGTATGTTAAAGCTTATCCCAACCGCTACGCCATAAAACAACTGCATTCAAGACAGAATTCAGAGCAGCGTTGGGGGGAATTTGTTTTACAATCCATTGAATTTGCATTTTATCAAATCAACACATTATATTCACCGGATAAAACAATCAAATACAACAAAGACAATACATTAGTATTAGTCTATGGAGCGAGTGATGGTGGCGGCGCAGCACTCAAAGCGGGCGAGCTTGACAAAAATAACATTATAAAAGGAATCGTTGCAGTTAACCCACAAATTGTACCTTATTCCAAAAAAATAGCCGCTAGCGTACAATTCGGTAAAAATACACCTGTTAAAATTCAATATCAATCGATAGCAGAATACAGCGCATACGCTTCACTTTATATCCCTTGTGCTGTGCCAGCAATTATCGAAAACAATAAAGATAAGTATATTCCTTTTGCCGATAAATATGTTTTTTCACAAAACCGCTGTAATGACTTAAAACAAGCAAAACTATTAAAAGAAGGCACACCTGAAGAAGCGCTTGAAAAGCTGCATAAATATGGGTGGACGCCTGAAATGGATATCCAATTACCCTATTTTTATTTTAAAGAAACGGTCAGTTTACCTTATCAATACATTAGCGCTTACGGACACTACGACATCACCGAAAGAATGTGCAACTATTCAGTTGCTAGCACACAACAAAATCCCATTTACTATACCGGTAAAGTTGCACCATTAAAGGAAGTCGCCTTTGAGCAACTTTGGGGATTATCTGATGGACATTTACCTGTATGGATTGGTAATGATTCAACTGCATTAGCATTGGTCAATAATGAAGATGTGATTTCACCTAGAAGGGATTTCTATTCTAGCTCTGAAAGCAAAGAAAACATTGATTATAATAGTAAAGGGGCTATATGTTTATATAAAAAAATAAACGATCCGCGCGTTCAATATGGTATGGGTCAGATCATTGCTTCGGCTAATTTAAATGGAATTAAAACCTATATTGTACATGGCCGTAATAATGTCAAACAATTACCGGATTACACATCACGAGCTTATGTCGCATTAAATAGCCAAGTTGAAGGTAAAAATTCACAATTACGTTACATAGAAGTTGAAAACACTAGCTATTTAGATGGTAAACCGCCATTTGAAAACATTTTACTTCCTATAGATTATTATGGTGAAGATGCAATGGAGTGGTTATGGGCAAATCTAACGAATAAAGCAACCCTGCCTGAAAGCCAAGTTGTTCATACAAAACCACGAGCAAGTAATAATGACATTACCCTTGATGCTACCATTAAAAACTTAGTGCCGATTTCACAATCACCAAATCGTAACAATGTTATTAAGAAAGAAAACGGTAAACTTACTATTCCAAATTAATAACTAAAGATTATCGGGTAAGTTGATTAACTAAACTTATTTCGATAATCGCCTGTTTTCTTGAAAATGATTGGAACTAACAAATTTTACCATTTGGGGATATAACTTAAAAAAAAGTGATTCAAGCGCTGAATAATGTAGCTTAATATCAACAATTGTCTCTTTTAATAAACTGAGTCTAGGTCTTCGCGCGGCCATACCTTTAAGTACTTTTTCAATAAATTCGATATCAGCATAATTTTCAAGCCATTTACCTTGCCACATTGACTGCATAAAATATTGATAATCGGGTGGATAATCAGTAATAAAAGGGGCAATTTGCTCTTTAGTCAACTGGTTAAATTCAGCTACGGCAGCATAAGATTTTATACCATACTCTGACCAGTATTTAGACAAAAAATGATCCCAAACAATATCTAATGCAATAGGCGCCACTCGCTGGTGAGTTTTTCTAAATAACTGTTTAGCTTGCTTCACTTCGGGTAAAGAATCGATTAGGCTATCGATTCTTCGGTGAAGCATAATGCCATCTGCAATAGTTTGTGGATAAGCTAAATAGGGATCACCTTTCACAAAATCGGCAACACTATTCCCAATCAAGGAACTGTTTGCCAATGTTGCCAAATGTAAATGTGCAAGAATATTCATACAATAAGAATAATTAATTATTCACGGTGTTTAAATTGCCCTTCAGCTAATCCTTCACGCCAATAGCTGGTAATTTGGAATGCGTCGGCTGGTAAATTACTATATTTGTCTTTTAGCGCTCGACGCAGCTGCTGTGCTAGCGATGCCTCCATTCCCCCCCAAAAAAGGAGTGGTGGATTATCCGTAAAATCTGTCGCCAGTATGCTATCAATCAGTTGACTTGGTTGTCCTTTGTCACGGACTAACCAATGAATTTGTTGGTTGTCACGAACGGGTAAGGGTAATACATCGGTTGGATGATTAACTTCAATAAAGGCATTGACTTTTTGATAATCAGGCAAGTGCTCAATAGCGAAACTAATAGTAGGCACGGCAGCGATATCGCCCATAAAAACTAACTGCTGATCATCAACGTTTAATTTAGATACAACCCCAACTACACCAACTTGATCACCAACAGTTGCCCGCTGTGCCCATAACGTTGCCAAACCTTCTGGGTGAATAGCAAAATCAATTGCCAATTGTTGTGTTGCTTCATCAAAATAACGCACACTATAAGTTCGAGCCAATTGGCGAGTTCGTTCATTAACAATAATTTTATTATTTTCATCTAACTGTGGAAAAGGAATCTGACCAGATTCAGGATCAGTAAAGAGTAATTTAATATGTGGACAAACCCAAGACTTATCAATCGTGAGTGGCTTACTACAAGTAAAGTGTAATCGAATAAAACTATGGGATATTTTTTCAATTTTAACCACTGTCAATATTGCATTAACAATCACTCTTTTATGTTGTTCTGTCATATTTAAGATCCTTTCATTCCATGTTATTAGCATTATCATACAATAAAATAACCAAAATATAGCCAACTTTTTATTTAACCGTTTTGCGTTCAATACCGCAATTAAACCTTAGCTTTACAAGCAATGCACGCAATAGTATTGACAGTTTGACTTAGTAAGTTAGGGAACCAAAAGCACGGCACCAATCTTGCTCAAACTTTACTATTGCTGCATCCACAGCTGGATCAGAAATAAATTGTTCAGCCACATCCACAGGTAACGTAATTGATTGACATCCAGCTAATAAACAATCCAACGCTTGCCGTGGTGTTCTAAAACTGGCAGCTAACACCATAGATTCAGGACAATGTAAATCTAATAATGTCTGTAACTCTTGAATTGTCTCTTTACTATTGCCGCCTTGCGCATCAATACGATTAACATAAGGCGCAATATATTTTGCCCCAGCAAGCGCACCTAAAAAACCTTGTCCCGCTCCATATACCGCCGTGCCTAAAGTTGGTATTCCTTGTTTGCTCAATTCCTTTATGGCAATTAAACCTTCGGCATTAACAGGTATTTTAGTTACAATAGTTGGCACGGCTTTTCTTAGTTGCTCAGCTTCTTTTATCATCTCTTTAGCCTGGTTCGACAATACTTGAGCAAAAAGCACTTTATCCGAACCTAACAGATCTTGTAACTCGGCTAACAATTCAAAAATCGGCTTTTCTGATTTTGCCACAATACTTGGATTAGTCGTGACACCTTTAATTGGCAATATTGCAGCAAGGCGTTTAATTGCTGAAATATCCGCTGTATCTAAATATAATTCCATACTATGCCCCTTGGTATATAGGTTAATTATCTAAGTGATAAGACACTAGCATAGTAAAAAATATTGTTTTGTTAGCCTAGAAGACGATTTTGCTATTTACTGGATTTTTGTACGCTAAATATAAAAATGAGATCTTGATCACATAATTAATACATTTAATTATAAAGATATTTTATTATTCTTTGCTTTCATCATTCACGGAATATACTCTATAAAACAGCGTGTATTTCTTGATATCATACTCACTTAAATAGCATGAAAATATCCATCAACAACACACTAACTAAGCTGGTTAACGGACAAATGAAGATCAATCACATCTTCTTTGCCGATAATAGCAATGCACCAACACTGCAAGCATTCCAGCTTGATTTTCCGAAGATAGAGATTGTGCTGGAAGGTACACAACAAATTCAATTGACTGATAATGCCGGCAATATTATTCACAAAACGCTTTCAGCCCATGATCTCTTATATACTGTGGTCCATAGTTGGAATAAACCCATTCTAGAAGAGCCTGTCACCACTTTAACCATTTTATTTGCCAAACAACAAATTAACCTCAGTTTACTACATTGGAATGGCAACCAATTTACCTCTTATGGTCAAATCAATACGTTAAGGCGCGGTCCACGAGTCGGTGCTTTTATTATTCAAGCACTCGCCGAACTAACTTGGCATAATCAACCAGCAGAAAATAATCAAACCGCGCATTTTTTGATACAAAGTCTACTGAGTAATACCTTAGATCTGCTCAATGTCAATGTCGAAACTGCATCGAAAACGGCAAGCATTTTTCAAGCGATCCGACAATATATCGATACCCATTTTTGTGACGATATCACCCGCGACTTTTTAGCCAATATGTTTTATATCTCGCCTAACTATTTATCTCATCTATTTCAACGCGAAGGCAAAATTGGCTTAAATGAATATTTAAATCATGTACGTATAGAATATGCCAAATCACTATTGAAAAATTATGATTTAAATGTCAAAGAAGTCGCACAAGCATCGGGCTTTCAAGATAGTAACTACTTTTGCCGAATTTTTAGAAAAAAAACCGAACGCACACCAACCGAATACCGCCGTCAATACCACAGCAAATTATCACAAAAATAATAAATAAGGTTTAAAAACTAAATCGATTGGTGTTGATAACAATAAAATGCAATCAAATACTGTTCATCATTAAATTTTTCAAAATTATCTTTTTGCAAAAATAACGGCAATAATGCAATTCCCTGCCCTTTTTCGACAAGGTTCAACAATTGGCTTAAAGAATCAACGGTAATAATATTACTCGTCTGTTGGTATAGAGCTAAAGTCTTAGCTCTTAGCGGACAATCAACATCATTATTAATCAAAATAGGCAGTTGTTGATGAGTGATATTTGAATGGCTTTTTAAAAAAGTAACAGGTAAATATTTTGTAGCCACTAAACAATAATCAGCATGATTAAATTTTTTAAACGTAATCACATTATCAAAAAATTGCTCATTAATAACATGGTTCATCTCACTGGTTCTTTTTATAACAATCTCTGTTGAGCCAATTGCATATTTTTGTTGTTCAATCACAATAAATTGGAAAAGAAGTTCAGAAATTAATAGCGTAGGTTGGCGAAATTTAAATGATGTCTTAAGCTGTGCAAATCTATCGAGTGTTTGAATAGCGAAATGATAAAACTGTTGCCCCTCTTCTGTAGGTATGACACCATCAAATCGACGAATAAATAAGCTTGCACCTAACTCATGCTCTATCTTTTTTAAATGAGCCGTCAAGTTTGATTGAGTATAACCCAAAATTTTAGCGGCTTTATTAAGACTATTCACCTCATAAACCGTTTTAAAAATCAATAATCCTTTAAAATTCATTTAAAAACAGTACCTATCACTTTTTTTGATACCCCAATCATAAATGAGGATTATTCAAATCTCAATTCCTTTTCTAAACTAAATCAAACATTGAAAGGAGACAAATTATGCAAGCAATGCAATATAAAATAAATTTACCGGCTGATTATGATATGAAAATAATCAAACAACGAATTATGACTAATGGCCACAAAACGGATGGTTTTAAAGATTTATTATTTAAAGCTTACTTAATTTCAGAAAAAGATAACGATAATATTGCCAATAGCTATTGCCCACTCTATATTTGGCGCCGTACAGAAGGCATGACAACGTTCATATTTGACGGTTATTATGACAATATTCTAACTTCATTTGGTTGGCAAAATATTCATATAGGCGTAGTTGCGCAAATCAATCTCAGTGATCGTTTTGTACAAAGTAAATACATGTTAGAAGAAAACTTTGTCATTGCGACTCAGCCACAATTAAAAGGGTTCGACTTCAAACACCCTACACATCAAAATCAAACAGGACAGATAGTAATCTATAATCCTGATAAATGGATGTATTGTATTTTCACTTTTTTTCATGAAAAACCGACATTAGTTAATCACAATCTCTATCAGGTATTACATCTTTCACTCGGTCAATAATCAACTAAAAGCCAACAGCAAAATAGTGCCGTTACCATTGGAAAACATTTAAATAACAGCCTGTTAATGAATGCTATAAATTGTTATTGTTAAAATTAGTTTCATTTGATATAGTTTCAATTGAAACCAATTTAATAAGGCTTTTTTATGGCGATCCCTATTACAACCGTTGAAAAACTGATTGATAAATTTAAATCTCGTGGACTTTCATTCAACTATGATGAGATTTTTTTGACTCGTTTATTGCAGTTTAGTACCGAAACACTGTTAGAAAATCTTAACCAAACTTATCAACAGTATCAGCTTGATGACAAATTATTTGCTATTTTACTGGTGATTTATTGGCATCAACCTGACGGCGTGAAGCCGTCACAAGTCAGTCAGTTAACCAATTTTTCGCGTGTCCAAGTTAGCCGTAGTGTCGAAACCTTGGTCGCAAATGGTCTGATTGAACGTCAAGATGATGCGAACGATCGTCGTTCCCACTGTCTGATTTTGACAAATAAGGGGACTAAATTTTTTAAAAAAGAGTTACCCCCTATCGAACAGAAAGTGGTTGCTGCCTGGCAAATTATTTCGCAGGAAGAACGGCAGCAGTTACGTTCAATCTTAACTAAACTTTTAAAGCACCTTACTGAATAACGATAAGCGAGAATATTTATGAAGAAAAAACAGCTCATACCTCTAATATTATTATTCATTTTGGCAATAAGTTGTATCGTTTGGTTTATTTATAAAAGCCCGGCTTCACTGGTTTTATATGGTAATGTCGATATTCGCACTGTGAATAGTAGTTTTCGTGTTTCAGGTCGCTTAATGCAGTTGAATCATGAAGAAGGCGATCATATCAAACAAGGTGATCTATTAGCTAAACTTGATGCTAAACCTTATCAAATTGCTTTAGATCAGGCGAAAGCCAATTTAATGATGCAGCAAGCGCAATTGGATTTAGTCACCACCGGCTATCGTAAAGAAGAAGTCGCGCAAGCTGCTGCACAAGTCTTACAGTATCAAGCGAGTTATGATTATGCCGAAAGCAATTATCAACGCATGGCAACATTGATTAAATCCGCCTCGATATCTAAAGATCAACTGGATAACAGCTTAACCTTGCGAAATCAAGCCAAAGCCAATTTACAGACAGCAAAACAAAAACTAGATCAACTCACTAACGGTTATCGCAAAGAGGAAATTGAATCAGCACAAGCAACCGTTGCAGTGGCAAAAGCTCAGCTTGAACAAGCTGAACTTAATTTATCGGATACCGAACTTTATGCTCCTACTGACGGCACCATTTTAACTCGCGCAGTTGAACCCGGTACGATGTTGAGTGCAGGCACACCGATTTATGCGATTTCGTTAGATAGGCCAGTTTGGGTACGGGCTTATATCGATGAAGTCAATTTAAGTCAAGCCGTACCGGGTCGAACCGTTTATGTATATACCGATTCTCAGCCGGACAGACCCTATATCGGCCAAATTGGCTTTGTGTCTCCTACGGCAGAATTTACCCCGAAAACGGTTGAAACCCCCGTATTACGCACTGATTTAGTTTACCGTTTGCGAATTCAAATTAACCAAACCGGTGAAGGGCAAGCAGATGAGATGTTACGTCAAGGTATGCCGGTAACCATTAAATTTTCACAATAATGGTGACATTATGCAAAATCATCAGCAAATTGTACTCGACAAGGTCACCAAACAGTTTGTGCAAAACAATCAACCGGTAACAATTGCTATAAAGCCGTTATCGATAACCCTTTCCGCACATGGGGTGACTGGTTTGGTGGGTCCGGATGGCGCCGGCAAAACTACCTTGTTACGAATGTTAGCAGGGTTGCTTACGCCAAGTGAAGGCAAAATTACTGTTGCAGGATTAAACCCGATAGAAAACCGCGATCAACTACGGACAATTGTAGGCTATATGCCCCAAAAGTTTGGTCTTTATGAAGATTTGACCGTGTTAGAAAATCTTAATTTATTTGCTGATCTACGTGATATCAAAAGCGAAGATCGTCAGCAAATTTTCGATAAACTGCTTAAATTTACCGATTTGGCGCGCTTTACTGAACGACTAGCCGGTAAGTTATCCGGCGGGATGAAGCAGAAACTTGGTCTAGCTTGTACTTTATTGGGCGATCCACAAATTTTGTTACTTGATGAACCGGATGTTGGCGTTGATCCGATTTCACGCAAGGAACTATGGCAAATGGTGCATCAGTTAGCCAATGAAGGGATGCTTATCATCTGGAGTACATCTTACCTTGACGAAGCTGAACAATGTAAATCCATTTTATTGCTTAATAAAGGTGAATTACTTTTTCAAGGACAACCGCAACGGCTAACCCAGCGCGTTGCCAATCGAGTTTACTTGCTTTCTTCATCTACATCAAATCGAACGTTATTACAAACAGTTTTAAAATTACCCGCAGTAAGTGACGGTGTGATTGAAGGCGATAATATTCGCTTGATTATAAAATCAGATCAATCTATTGAGCAAATATTAAAGCATCTGTCTATCCCCGATATTACCAGTAAACCCACTTGTGGGCGTTTTGAAGATGCATTTATCGATTTACTTGGCGGTATTACTCATAAAGAATCGATATTGACTAAAATTATGCCGAAAATATCGGGATCACTCGATGATATTGTTATCGAAGCCAAAGATTTGACAAAAACTTTTGGCAGCTTTATTGCCACAGATCAGGTAAATTTTACCATTAAACGCGGCGAAATTTTTGGTTTATTAGGTCCAAATGGCGCAGGTAAATCAACAACGTTTAAAATGATGTGCGGCTTATTGCCTGTTAGTCGCGGAAAAGCCTTAGTCTTGGGGTTAGATCTGAAAAAAAGTGCGATCCAAGTACGTGAACGAATTGGCTATATGGCGCAACGCTTTTCGCTATATGATAAATTGAGTGTGTATCAAAATCTGCGCTTTTTTTCGGGGATTTATGGCTTGATGGCAGATGAACAAAAACAACGCATGAACGAGATGATAACCGCATTCGATTTAGAGCCTATGTTAGCTAAAAAACCTGAATCATTGCCACTAGGATTCAAACAACGCTTAGCTTTAGCTTGTGCTTTGATGCATAAACCCGAAATTGTCTTTTTAGATGAACCGACATCAGGTGTCGATCCGATAACGCGTCGTGAATTTTGGGTTCATATTAATAGTCTGGTTGAAAAAGGTGTAACGGTTATGGTGACAACGCACTTTATGGATGAGGCTGAATATTGTGATCGTATCGCTTTAATTAATGGTGGCAAAGTAATTGCTTTAGGTTCACCAAATCAATTAAAGCAATCCGTCGCCGACAATGCAACTATGGAGCAAACTTTTATTAAACTGGTCGTTGATGCTAAATCAGGAAAAACATTATGATGTTTTCATTCAGCCGTACATTGACACTGTGTAACAAAGAGATTAAGCAAATCCTTCGTGATCCAAGTAGCTGGATAATCACCATTATTATTCCCTTGTTATTATTGTTCCTATTTGGTTATGGTATTAGTTTAGATTCCAACAAAATTCGTATTGGTGTATTAGTCGAACAACAAAGTCAGCTGGCTCATGATTTTGTACAAGAATTGAATGGTTCCCCTTTTATTGATCCTGTGTTTTCAAATAACCGCTATGAATTATCAACAAAATTAAGCGCCGGACAAATTCGAGGGATAGTTGTCATACCCGTTAATTTTGCGCAAGCAGTACAAAATCACCAAGGAACTATTCAACTTATCACCGATGGCAGTGAACCCAATACTGCTAATTTTGTACAAGGTTATTTAACGAGCATATGGCAAATTTGGCAACAAAAGCAAAATCAACAACGATTGATTGACCATCGTCAAGGTATTGAAATAACCTCGCACGTTTGGTTTAACTCAGCGGCGATAAGCAAAAACTTTATTTTGCCTGGCGCTATCACGATCATTATGACAGTGATAGGTTCAATTCTAACTGCTTTGGTGATTGCTCGTGAATGGGAACGTGGCACGATGGAAGCGTTATTATCAACGCCAATGACTAAGTTAGAGTTTTTATTATCAAAGCTTATTCCCTATTATCTAATTGGTCTACTCGCGTTAATTATTTGTGTAATTGTGACGGTGGGCATCATGCAAGTGCCTTTTCGCGGTTCGATTACACTATTATTAATTGTGAGTAGTTTATTTTTACTGGTTATTTTACAACTGGGTTTATTGATATCAACATTAGCCCGCAACCAGTTTAATGCAGCTATGATTGCATTAAACGCGGCATTTTTACCAGCCGTTATGCTTTCGGGATTCGTATTTGAAATCAATAGTATGCCGGCCATTATCCAACTCGTTACTTATATCATCCCAGCTCGTTACTACGTCAATATTTTACAAACGCTGTTTTTAGCCGGCGATATTGTATCGGTAATGCTAATTAATGCGTTTTTTTTAATCATCTGCATCTGTCTTTTATTTGTGGTGATATTAAAAAAAACCCGTATGCAATTAGATTAAGATAACCGGAACAAATACTATGATAAAATTGATTAACACAATAACCCTATATCGAACTTTGACTCTAATAAAAAAAGAGCTCGCCCTACTTTGGCAAGATAAACAAACCCGTCTTATTTTAGTCATGCCAGTTTTACTGCAAATTTTTATCTTTCCTTTTGCTGCTACGCTTGATGTCACCAATGCAACAATAGCCGTGTATAGACCAACAATAGATGAACCGAGTTCAGAGTTAATTAATCGATTTGCACATTCGAGTTCTTTTTCTAAAATATTAGTACTCGATTCACAGCAGGCCATTAGTGATACAATTAATTATCAAAAAGCCTTAGTTGCGGTGCAATTTCCAAGTGATTTCTCGCAAAAATTACTTAGTGGGCAATCCACACAAATCCAAATTATTTTAGATGGTCGCAAGTCTAACAGTGCGCAAATTGCTGCTAGCTATATTCAACAAATTATTATGCAATATCAGCAAGAACAACTAGGGCAAAATAGTAGTCAATTGATTGTCCGTCATCGTTACAACAGTAATTTAGACTATAAACATTTTATCTTACCGTCCTTAATTGCGTTAATTACGACTATCGGGGTTATGATTGTCACCTCACTTTCGGTAGCACGTGAACGCGAACAAGGTACCCTTGACCAGTTACGCATTTCACCTTTAATGACTTGGCAAATTTTTACTGGTAAAGCAATACCAGCAATTATTGTCGCCATGTTACAAGGCAGTCTGATACTGATTGCCAGCATTTTTCTTTATGGCATTACCTTTCAAGGATCACTCATTTATTTTTATTTATGTATGTTTAGTTATGGATTATCGTTAGTTGGATTTGGCTTATTTATTTCTGCACTTTGTTCAACTCAACAACAAGCATTTATTGGTATTATTACCTTTATGATGCCGGCAATATTATTATCAGGA
Organism: Gilliamella sp. B2838; assembly: GCF_026536185.1. Lineage (NCBI taxonomy): Bacteria > Pseudomonadati > Pseudomonadota > Gammaproteobacteria > Orbales > Orbaceae > Gilliamella > Gilliamella sp. B2838. The sequence continues at coordinate 94,502 of NZ_JAFNOO010000008.1, read as the reverse complement.
TTTATTGCGCCGGTCGAAAACATGCCAATTTTTTTACAATATCTAACAGAAATTAATCCGGTGCGCCATTTTGTCGAACTAACAAAGCAGATTTATCTAAAAAATGTCAGTTTTGCTATTATCTGGCATAGTTTATGGAAACTGTATGCCATCACAATATTATTAGGTGGTAGTGCTTACTATCTATTTAAAAAGTATGTGTAACATCTCATAACATTCGAAGATTCGAATAATGTCTATGATGATTATTGACCTATTTTTATGCCACTTATACTACGACAAGCTTGTTATTTATTATTTTTAACGCTCTATAAAACCAAATCAGCGTCTAAAGAAAAAAGATTTGGCGACCAACCGCGTGAATAACTTTCCTGCTGCTTACTGAGTTAAATAGATGTATTGCTTAAATTTTAATCTAATTGTATGCTTGCGGCTCCGACGCCCGCGCCTCGTTCGTTTGCAACGACTCGTTGCGGGCTTTTACCACAACATTTACTTCGTTAATGTTATGGCAACGTCGCGTGTATTCATCGCTATAACCATCCACACCATACTCGCACTCAAGTTGTACGCCAAATTCGGTTAAAATCACTTATGGCGAATGCTCGCTTAACTTAGTTACGAAACAAGCTACACACAAAAATCGACTTATTAAGATATGTTTCAAATTGAAATAAAACCATTTTAAAACAGTAACCTAATTACTGGTTAATGACAAATACACTTGAATTATATGTTCTTAAAAAAGTATATTCTTTAAATAAAAATACTTTATTAAAATTCTGTTGATAATCCAATTTGTGACAAATATTGATCATAAATCCTCATTGCAACATGAAATCCTTATCTAATTTATACTATTTAAATCAATTGGATAGTCATTAAATAAACACGTAGTTAAATCATTCTCTACATAAAACATAATGCATATTGGTATCGATACCCACACCAACATCACCATAGTACAAACCTATTCGAAAGTGCGCACTGTTACCACCCGATAATGTTCCCCAATAGTCTGCTGTCCAAAACAGCTGATCTAGCCAGTGTGATTTTGGATAGGTATTTTTATCTAAATGTCCCCATTCACCCAAAATACTTTCCCCAATAGACCTTGTATAAGCACTGTATTGATAAATCCAATTCATTGGCGCAGCACTACGAGGGGAATTAGTTAATTCTTTACGAGTTATCAAACTACAAAAATTAGACGCATTCTGCCAATTATATGCAAATTCATAAGGTACAACCCAAATACCTCGTGGATCAAAAGTATAATCATACGTCAACAATGGATTGTTTTTTAACGTTGCCCGAACAGTGACAGGTCCAGAAGGCTTATCATTAAGTAATACGTTGCCTAATTTATCAATCGAGACTTTTCCACCAGGATTGTTAGGAACAGAATAGTTATAATCTGTTTGCGCACCAGTTAATATTAGCTGAAACTGTGCACCAGGAAAGCCAGTAGAAGGAAACTTATTTGACGATACTGATGGCACCGCTTTAAAACCCAAATTAGGCACATAATCTGAAGTATAACCACCGCCATTAAGAGGATCAGGTTTTGTGCTGTCTGGTATATTCCACCAATTATCTGAATCTGAATCAAAGTTAAAATCGCCCTTTTGATTATTAGTTAACCATTGCTTAGCGGGTAGCACAATTGTTGCGTTAGGTTTGAGATAACATACTTCGCGTTTAGATAAAATATAATAACTGTGGCTTGCCCCCGTAAATTGACCTATATCCGGTATACCATAACGGGTTGCTAAAGCACCATCATCGGCACTAAGGGTTAATTTATAGGGAGATTTACACGCATCTAACTCACTATTCGGATTCGATTTCACATAATCGGTCACATCTTCACCATCGTACGTTTCCCATTTCACTCTCATAGAACCCGTTATGGTAAAAAGTTTATCTCCATCTGCATCACGCCAATAATTATTTGCCACTATCACATTAGCTAACGGCATTGATGGATAATTACTAAAAGGTAAATAGGTTTTAATATCATTAAAAGTTGTCGGCACTTTTTCTATCACAATGGGCTCGACTACTGATGATTTGTCTTCCAACGCGCTTATCACCTTATTATTCGGTAACGTTAACGATAAGAGTGGTAATATTGTTGTTGACACTGTCTTTCCATTGTCAAAGGTTAAATAAGGCCCTGTGCCATTAATTACCTGAGCTGTTTGTGAGTTTAAGCCATACACCTGCTTTATCGATAACGCTGTCAACATTAATAACAAAAAGAGGTCTGATAATCCTAAATTTATTATGCCCTTTCTGAAACAAATTTTGACAAAGGATTGTTTACTTTGATTAATATTTGAAAAATGTAGAAATAAATTTAAAGATGGATTTTTGAACAAAAAATTGCGATGCCCGATGCCCGATGCCCGATGCCCGATGCCCGATGCCCGATGCCCGATGCCCGATGCCCGATGCCCGATGCCCGATGCCCGATTAAGACCGTATTTTAACATATCTTTACCACTCCTTCCAGCTAATTTCATTAACTTTTTCAGAAAATACAATATATTAGATTTTATATATAGATATCTAATGCAACTTTTTTGTGCGTGATAATGTCAATAATGCGGTTCAATCGTAAGATAGAATATAAAAATTGTAATGTGTATTTATGTTAATTTTTGTTAATAATCATCAATAGCAACGTTATAAATGCATCTTAAGCCTACAATTTAATGACGAATACCTACTAGTATTAACCATTAACTTGATCAATGAATCTTTTGCATAATTATCATAGTATTTTATGGTTACCGCGATGATTATCCACCAGTGAAAAGGTCATATGCTACCTTAATCTGTTGCGTAATATATTCTAATTAATTGATTATTTTTAAGTGGACGCGTAAGTTATAACTATTTTTGCAACAAAATTGATAAGTATCAGAAAAAGTACAATGTTGCCCACTATTTCTGCGTAAGAAACTCTCTTTATACTATGAATTGCTGATCATAGTATAAAGAAAGATAGACTAAATTATCTGACATTTATACAGCCTTAATCCAGACGTTAGCGTTTAGAGTTCGATGCCAAATTTTATAAACCACCTATACGGCGTTAATCCCAATTACTGGGAATTGTGATTTTGTTTTTCCTTTATAAACCACCTATACGGCGTTAATCTCCTGATGCATATATTGCAGCACAATCAATTATTTATAAACCACCTATACGGCGTTAATCTGAAACAATCGATTTAGATAGTAATGATGGATTTTATAAACCACCTATACGGCGTTAATCAAACATAGAACTGCATTAAGGGTTATAATCATTTTATAAACCACCTATACGGCGTTAATCTTAAATCCTCACTCGTTCCTTCCCTGCGGTCATTTATAAACCACCTATACGGCGTTAATCTAGAACCAGACATACTATAACGCCTGTCTGATAAAAGACAAAATACATTTTTCTTGCTAAAAACCCTTTTTTTGAGCTTGCTTTTAATACATTGATTTTATTTAATTTAAATTTAAGGTAAAAAAAAGGGTTAAACATAACGATGTTTTTGCGTGTTAATTTAGTCAAAAAATACCAAGGATCGGTTCATTTTTATCGGTGATTTCAAGTTAGTTATTGAATTTGTGTATGAGCTTTTTAAAAAGAACAGATATGATCTCAAATCATCTGGATAATAGTTAAAACCGAGAGAGATCTTAATATAACAAAATTAAATATTACTCATATGTTACTGTGAAAATAGTTTTATCACTCTCTAAGTTTAGATAAGGGAATCATCGGATTCCCTTAATTAGACGGCTAACAGCATAATCAACATTACCGAATTAGCTACGTTTACGGTTCATTATAAAAATCAATTAATTAACAAATATTGGCTTTTTTATGATAAAGCCATAATATTAATCAAGTTTTGGATGTTGATCGACTAAATCTTGTCGTTGTTCTTGTAATGATTCAATTTGCTCATCAATATCTTCAACTTTTTGTTCAATTGAATCAAAATGTTCTGTTAGAATTTCGTTTGCTTCAGACTTGTCAGATGCCGCTGGGGTTGCACCTCTTAAAGGTTGGTTAGCAGTTTCATTCATTTTGAAACCAGTGATTAATCCTATTAATGCGACCACCATTAAATAGTAAGCTGGCATATATAAATTACCACTCTCTTCAACAAGCCAAGCGGCAGCAGTTGGTGTCGCACCAGCGATCAGTACCGAGATATTAAATGAAATAGCAAGGGCACTGTAGCGAATACTCGTTGGAAAAATAGCAGGTAAAATTGATGCCATAACACCCGTAAAACAATTAAGCAGTACGGCTAATATTAATAAACCTAAGAAGATAAGACCAATAACATCGCTATTGATCATCGCAAAAGCGGGGTAAGAAAGAACCAGTAATCCTAGACTACCACCAACAATAAAGGGTTTTCGACCAATTTTATCACTAATCAAACCAATCACAGGCTGCACAAATAACATGCCAATCATGATAGCAATAATAATTAAAACACCATGATCGGTAGGATAATTCAGATTATGTGATAAATAACTCGGCATATAAGTGAGTAACATGTAATAAGTGACATTGGTGACAATAACTAAGCCAACACAAACCAATAAGCTTTTCCAATATTTGCTGAAAATTTGTTTAAATGACAGAGTCGTTGAGGTATCACTATCGCTATTTTGCTGACTATTGGTTGAATCTGTATGCTGTTGAAATGCTGGGGTTTCTTCTAATGCATGCCGTAAATAAAGACCGATTATACCTAAGGGTAAAGCAAAGATGAATGGAATGCGCCATCCCCATTGATGAAATCTTGCTTCGCCAAGTAATGTAGAAAGAAGCACAACTAATCCAGCCCCAACTAAAAAGCCGGCAATCGAGCCAAAATCAAGCCAGCTACCCATAAATCCACGTTTGCGGTCCGGTGAATACTCAGCAACAAAAATAGCAGCCCCTGAATACTCTCCCCCGATAGAAAATCCTTGGGCTAATTTGGCCACTAATAATAAAATGGGCGCAGCTATGCCGATAGAGGCATAAGAAGGAATTAATCCAATACAAAAGGTACTTAAAGACATGATAATAATGGTAACAGAAAGGATTTTTTGTCGACCCAATTTATCACCTAAAACACCAAATACTAATCCGCCTAATGGACGAACTAAAAACGGCACCGAAAAAGTTGCCAAAGCAGCAACAACTTGAATACTCGGTGATGCATCCGGAAAAAATACTTGACCTAAAACATAAGCCAAAAAGCCATAAACGCCAAAATCAAACCATTCCATCGCATTACCGAGTGCTGCTGCAATTATGGCTTTTTTTAACTTACTATCATCGATGATAGTAATATCGTTAATATTTAGAGGCTTACTTGTCGATTTTGATATTTGCTTCATAAAATACACCTATTGAATACTAATAAAATGATATTAAAAATGCAATTAAGCAAAGTGATTAATATCGATTTAATGACCAATTAAACTCGAGTTCAAAATATGTATTGACTTAAATGTAGAACAAAATCTTGTAAAGACAAAAGAAGGTACTTGATAATAATTATAAAACGAATATTTTATTGATTACGCTAAAGCTAATTCACTGACAACAACATCCATCTATCTAGTGGAAATTGAAGACTAATTATAACAACATCATTAATTTTTGCAAAATCCACCATAAATCAAATTCGATTTTTAAGCAGTATATTCATCTTACACGCTAATTATTTATCCTGTAGATAATTAACAATCACTCAGCCAAATGATCTCGATCACTGCCATAAAATAAAAAGTGTGCCATGTTCAATGGTGAAATGATAATACTAAAACTGCTACATAAATCACTATTATGGCGTAATGATGTTGTGCTAAGCTAATTAACCAACTAATTATTCTAAATATTTTTAATGCTAACCGGTTTCGATAAATCACAGAATGAAATAATAAAATGGTAAATAATTCACTCATCGCTCTACCATCTTTTAATAAAACTGATGAGTGTTGTCAGTAATCTAAATAAAAGCTTGCTGAGAGAGTTGAGTGATGAATTGAGTTACCATGATCTAATATGCTCACAACGAAAAAGATGGGAAAAATATTAACTAGTGATTAAAGATAATAATAATCATTAGGTTATAATTAAGCAACGTTGAATTTTATCAATTTAAGATGATAATCATCACTGAACCTAGCATCCCAGTAAGTTATCCATTACAATAATCTAACTATAACTGATGAGGTACCCCTATGCGCTGGAGAGACCAAAGAGAGAGTGATAATATTGAAGATCGCCGCTCACAATCAGGAAGTGAATTGGGAACAAGGATCCCAATTAAAGGCAAAGGGAAAGTTATTTTATTTTTAGTGGTATTAATTGCTGGCTATTATGGTGTGGATCTAACGAGTTTACTTAATAGTAATTTGATTGATTCAAGTAATACTGAGCAAACAATTACTCAATATAATGACCAAGATCCCGATGCAGCAAAATTTACCTCGGTTATTTTAGCCAGTACCGAGGATTACTGGAGCCAACAGTTTAAGGCTTTAGGTAAAACCTATATTCCCCCCAAATTGGTTCTTTATACCGGCTCAACACAAACTTCATGTGGTACTGGGCAAACCTTTATGGGACCTTTTTACTGTAGCATAGATAAAACCGTCTATTTAGACACCTCTTTTTATCAAGAAATGAAGCAGCGCCTTGGTGGCGGCGGAGACTTTGCCCAAGGTTATGTCATTGCTCACGAAATAGGTCATCATGTACAAAATTTATTAGGTACGTTTAATAACATTGAGCAGCTCAAACAAACTCAACCAGATATTAATAGCAACCAGTTATCGGTAAAATTAGAATTACAAGCAGATTGTTATGCCGGTTTATGGGGTAATGCTATGCAAAAACAAAATATTCTTGAAGTGGGTGATATCGAACAAGCCTTAAACACAACACAAGCCATAGGCGATGATCGCTTACAACGGCAAAGTAATGGTTATGTTATGCCTGATAGTTTTACCCACGGCACATCCAAACAACGTTATACTTGGTTTAAAAGAGGATTCGACAGTGGATCTATTAATCAATGTAATACCTTTGATCAATAAGTAAATAGCAAAAGGAAGTGATATGTTTGATAAATTAGTAAACCGCGTCTTATTAGTTAATGATGACGGCATCGATGCTCCCGGCATTAAAATATTAGAAAATGTTGCCCAAAAAATTGCACATGAAGTATGGGTCGTTGCACCAATTATCGATCAGAGTGGGGTTTCGTGTTCAGTTAGTTTAAAAACCCCTTTTCGCGTAACCCAGCGAGATGAAAAAAGATATGCTGTTTATGGCACCCCCGCTGATTGTATGTTATTTGCAATCAAACATTTAATGGTCGATAACTTACCTGATCTGGTTTTATCTGGAATAAATTGTGGTTCTAATGTGGGGTTTGAAACCATTTTGTCTGGAACCGTAGGTGCGGCAATAATGGCAATGACACTTGGTATACCAGCCATGGCTTTTAGTCAAGTGAACACAGAAGACATGCAGCCAACCAATTGGGATTGTGCAACTCATCATGCTCAAGAGGTTATAAAAAAACTCTATACATTAAATGTACCTGACAACATCTGCTTTAATATTAACTTTCCATGTTGCTCGGCCAAAGAAACTAAAGGAATGAGAGTAACCAAACAAGGAGAAAGTGATGCCAGCCAATTAGTCCTAACGCCAACTAAAGATCCTGAAGGACATGATTATTATTGGTTTAGAGCGAAACGTAATCAACAAATATTAGGAAAAGACAAAGAGCTTGATGCAGCTAACAACAATTACATAACCATTACACCTATGGGCTATGAAAGAACTCACTATGCAATTTATGAAAAGTTAAAACAACAAATCAATACCGATGAATAAATAGCTATGTCTTCCTAATCTTAGGAAGACGCTCATTTTAATAAGCTATTATTAATGATTTTATTAGTCCTTTTTTACCAATGCACAAAACACTAATGAAATAAAAACCATCGCGAATGCAATCCAATAAATTATTTCGTGCCCATAAGATTCAGAAATGAAACCTTGAATCACGCCGGCTAAAATGATACTGCAAATAATGCCGTTATTAAATAAAGTTGATGCAACGCCCATTCTAGTCGGCAATAAATCTTGAAAATAGATAATACCAATATTAGCCACAATGCCAATAAAAAGGGCGTTAAACAACTGCAAAGCAAATAACGCAAATTGGCTGGTACACAAAATCATCCCAATATAAAATAGCAAACCACAAATTATAGCGATAAAAAATAAATTTCGTTTACCAATGGTAGGAACCAAAAATCCCGCTATCAACATAACTGGAATTTCGATGCCTGCCGCCAAGCCCATTAAATGACCAGGTAAAGATTCATATAAGTGTAATACAGAACTGACATACAATGGCATATCAATGATATACATCATATTGGCGGTCCACATAAATATCGTTGAAAGCAGTAAGAAAACCACATTTCGATTTTTATATATTGGTTGGTTAGCAGCCGCTAAATCAATAGTATTATCTGAATGTGAAATAGGATTTTTTTCAACAGAAGGTAAAAAGATTGCAACAAATAAGATCGCAACCATAAACATGCCTACTGCACATAAATACATCGAGGTAAAACCAAAACTAGTGGCTAAAGTAAAAGACAACGGTGGACCAATCACCCACGCTAAAGAGAGCTGGGCACGAATCAATGAATTAAATGCCACAACATTGCGCCCTGTCTTAACCGCATATTCCCGTGCTAAAGCAAAAATTTGTGGCATGGCTGCGGACGCTAACGCGGCGAAAAAAACACCCAATGTAATGAGAACATAATAGTGACGTGAAAAAGCGAAAATTAAACTATTGGCAACACCCATTAAACAACAAAATATGACAATATTACGTCTATCACCTTTTTTATCTGAATATTTTGCTAATAAAAAGCTACCAATAATACATCCAAATGCATTGATCGAGAAAAAAAGCCCAACTAAACTAGGTTCAACATTAACTTCTTTTGATAAAAATAGACTTAACGTTGGTGACTGTAAGGCTCCTGCAATACCAATAATAAAGGTATTGAATAAAAAAGCCGCAAAAATCACACTTGAACGTCGACGAAGCGAGTAAAAATTAGTCATATATGCTCTCAATCATTGAAATGAGCATGATTATATACTCAAAACTGTTGCTAATGTATAAAAAATCAAACTTTAATCTAGCTACCTAAAATAGATTCTTAGCGTTTTTTCTAATATTCAAGTTAGCTGGTAACACCACATTTTCAATATAATTTTATGAAAAACCTGATTAAAATCGGTCTGATTAAATAAAAAATGATTTATTTTTATTCAATTGAGAGTACAATCAGAATCATCAATAAAATGAGGTAACGTTATGTTATATAATAACAAATATGAAAATAGTCACCCTATTCATCAAAATGATTGCCATGATGATTGTCAAAATATTGCGCACAACCATGATCATGATTCTCATCATTCACATGAAAATCATCAAGCTATTGACTGCTGCGAAAATCAAAATAGCTGCAAAACTCAAGCCAATGAATATGATGAACCGACAGACGATCCCGAGCGGCAAGGCGAACACATTAAGTTAACTTGGACAATTCAAGGAATGGACTGCGCACATTGTGCTCAAAAAATCGAAAATGGTGTTAAAACGTTACCTAATGTTAGTCAAACAAAAATTATCTTTTCCACAGAAAAACTTATTGTATTTGTACCTCAAAAAAATGAACAGATTGTAAAACTTATCGAAGATAAAGTGACTGAATTAGGCTATACACCCATTTTTGAATCCTCACCAGAACAATCAGTTCAACATCAACATTCAAGTATTTTGAATAAAAAAGAGTTAATCCCATTAGCACTATTAGGGACTTTAATTGTTGTCAGCTATATTTTACTGTTAGTAAATCATCAAGTCGGACAATATGCATTTATTATAACGGCCATTATTGGTTTACTACCGATTTTAAAAGAAGCCATCGTTTTAACACGTAGTGGAACACCATTTGCGATTGAGTCGTTAATGAGTATTTCGGCCATTGGCGCACTTTTTATCGGCGCAGCTGAAGAAGCAACCATGGTCATATTTCTGTTCATGATTGGTGAAATGCTTGAAGGCGTTGCAAGCAATAAAGCTAAAAAAGGCATTTCATCGCTAGTCCAACTTATGCCAGAAGAGACAATCATTATTATTGATGGAAAACGAAAAACAGTCGCAAGTCATACCCTAAAACCGAATGATATTATTGAAATATCATCGGGTGGAAGACTACCGGCTGATGTTATTTTGATTAGCGAACAAGCCAATATTGATGAAAGTGCACTAACCGGAGAATCAATACCCGTCAATTATCTTTGCGGCGATAAAATTTTAGCAGGATCATTGGTCGTCGATAATACCGTACAACTAAAAGTTATTTCTGAAACAGGACAAAATGCCGTTGATCGTATTTTACAATTAATAGAAGATGCTGAAGATCGCAAAGCATCAATCGAACGCTTTATTGACAAATTTAGCCGTTACTATACGCCATCTATCGCCTTATTCGCATTTTTAGTCATATTCATTCCACCATTGATGATGGGCGCCGACTGGTATACTTGGATCTACCGTGGACTTACACTATTGCTTATTGGTTGCCCTTGTGCCTTAGTGATATCAACCCCTGCCGTTATTACCTCGGCCCTTTCTTGTGCGGCTAAACAAGGCGTTTTAATCAAAGGCGGTGCAGCACTTGAACATATTGGATCAGTCAAAACGATTGCTTTTGATAAAACCGGAACCTTAACCCAAGGCAAACCGCAAGTTACAGATATTATTGATGGTGACAAATCTACCAACGATTTACTTGCTATCGCCGCAGCCATCGAAAGTGGTTCGCATCACCCACTGGCGAAAGCCATTGTTGAATATACTCAACAGCTGCAAATTCAATTCAAAGAAGCAGATAACCGTAAAGCGATCGCCGGTGTTGGTATTCAAGGTCAAATTGGTCAAGAACTGATTTATATTGTTTCGCCCAATAAAATGACGACAGTATCAAATGCTATCACTGATCAAAATAAGCAGATCATTAATCAATTAGAAAACGCCGGAAAAACGGTAGTTGCTGTAGTCACAAGTGATAAATTATTAGGTATTATTGCTTTACAAGATGTGTTACGTAATGATGCCATTTCTGCAATTAATGAATTACAACAATTGGGGTTAAAAACCTTAATGCTCACCGGTGATAATCAACGAGCAGCTAAAGCCATTGCAGGACAACTTAATATGGATTACTTAGCAGAATTATTACCTGCCGACAAATTAACTGAAATTGAAAAAATTGGTCAAGATTCTGCAATTGCCATGGTGGGAGACGGTATCAACGATTCACCAGCAATGAAGGCGGCAACAGTTGGCATTGCAATGGGCAGTGGCAGTGATGTTGCACTTGAAACGGCAGATGCAGCATTAACCAAAAATAGTTTATTAAGCTTACCTAAATTAATTCGCTTAACGCGTTTTGCTAACAAAAATATTAAACAAAATATTACCATTGCATTGGGTATAAAACTGATATTTTTGGTAACAAGTTTACTGGGTTATACAGGGCTTTGGTTAGCGGTATTAGCTGATTCAGGTACGACGGCAATTGTGACCGCTAATGCATTGCGAGTGTTAAGATTTAAAAAATAAGGATTAGGATTTAATTCTTAATCACATTAATTAAAAACCTATTGACTTAGATGCAATAGGTTTTAATTTTGTATTACATTTCATCACTTCTTAGCGATATTTCGCCGCCGATGTAAGTCATGATTTTGCCATCTTGTTCAAGTTTTAATGCCCCTTGATCAGTAATTCCTTTAGCAATACCGCGTATAATATTGTCACCGATCAATAATTTTACTGGACGGTTAGCAAAATTGTCGAGCCGATCCCAATCTTTTATAAACGGCGCTAACCCTTGCTGCTCAAACTGAATCAATTTAGTTTTTAACGTTTTCGCAATTTGAGCAACCAATAAATTACGATCAAAATTACCTAAATTAGCCCATTTTTGATTAACAATGTTAGCATCGGGATTGGTCATATTTAAATTAACACCCACACCAATAACCACATGCGCACTATCGCCGGTTTTACTCGCAAGCTCAACTAAAATGCCTGCTAATTTTTGATCTTTAAGATAAAGATCGTTTGGCCACTTTACTCTCACATCTTGCCCAGATATTGATCTTAATGTATCGGCAATAACAATCCCAACAACTAAACTTAATCCCATAGCAGCAGCAATACCTTGCTCCAATCTCCAATACATTGAAAAATAGAGATTTGTTCCAAAAGGCGCAAACCATTTACGCCCCCGCCGCCCTCTTGCTTGAGTTTGAAATTCAGCGGCACAACCATCACCTGATTTTAACGTTGTAATACGATCAAGGAGGTATTGATTAGTTGAATCAATGATAGGTAAAACTTCAACAGCACTATCTGCTCCATAATACTTATCGATTTTCTCTTTTTTCAAAAGTTCGATAGGTGCAGCCAAGCAATAACCTTTTCCTTGAACAGAAAATAGCTCAATTCCCCATTCGCGCAGAATTTTAATATATTTGTTAATCCCTGCTCGGGTGATACCAAAATACGAAGCTAATTCTTCTCCCGAATGAAACTCACCATCAGCTAATATTTCGATCAATTTAAGCGGATTTTGGTTATTACGCATTAGTGCCTCGCTTGATTAATAATAAAATAAAAAAATAGATTGAAACTACTGTAAAACTCACAAATAGATAACTATTACTTGTTTTATCCATAATAAATGCTATTACAGCAGGTGCAACAAGACTACCTAACGTATTGGTCAATAGCATAGCTTGATTCATAGCAACAATGTCTTGCTTTCTTACACACGAGCAAGCCCATGCCATTGAAATCGGGTAAATGGTATAAATTGTTGCACCTAATAAAATAATGGCAACAATATCAAATAAATTAAATACCAACATTAGGCAAGCTATTATCATTAGAAACGATTCAACCAGTAAAACAAGACGACGACCATATTTATCAGCACACCAGTTAGCCGGCATTTGTGCAACAACGCCAGATAAAATAAGAAGAATCATCCAATTGGCAACTTCATTATCACTGTAACCTAAATGGGAATAATAAGCTGGCATCAGTGAATATAAAGAACCAATTAACATACCGGCAATAACGCACCCCACTAACCCGAGTCGAGAGGGTTTATTTACAATCATAGGTACAATATTAAAACTACTGTTTTTTCGTTTAGGCAGTTTATAGTGGGTCAGTAATATAAATAAACTCGCTAGTCCCATCAAGACTGCCACTACAAGGCCAAAATACAGCACATTTTGTGGAAAATACTGTAATAGTGCTTGCCCTAAAACGGTGCCTAAATAGTAGGTTGTTAAATAAACCGCTAGCATTTTACCCCGTGTTCTAACGGTGCCTGTGACAAGTATACAACTTTCAATAACCACCCAAGTTACAGCACAAGCAATACCAATTAAAAATCGCCAAATTGCCCAGCTATAAAAATCTATTGAAAAACTCAAACCTATGGTTGCAATGGCAAAAATAATACAACTATAGGTATAGGTATACCTAGCGTTAAATCGGTTAATAAACCAATTCGCCATAATCGTCCCAATTAAGTTGCCAGTAAAATAACTTGAGCCCACTAAGCCGATTTGACCAAGTGAAAACTGGTGCCCAACTAACCACAGCGGCACTTGTGTATTTAACGCCGACAACGAAATAGTCACAAATAACAAACTTGTTAATAAAATAGGAAAAGAATAAGAGTGTTTCATGAATAATTAATTATAAAAATTTATCTACATTAATTTCACCAGTACGGCCAATAAAACGAATTTCAGGTGATAAAGTCACTGAAAATTTTTCCAATACTGCATTTTTGACATAACGCGCCAACGCCACAACATCTTGCGCTGTTGCATTATTTTTATTGACCAATACTAATGCCTGTTGTTGATGTACTGCTGCTCCACCAATTTGAAAACCTTTAAGACCACATTGATCGATTAACCATCCAGCGGCTAATTTGACTTGATTGTCAACTTGTGGATATATAGGCATTGCTGGGTAAATTTCAAGTAATTTATTGGCAATAATTTTATCAACAACGGGATTTTTAAAAAAGCTTCCACCATTACCTAAAATTTTAGGATCGGGTAATTTACTGCGTCGAATCTCACAAACTTTATCAAAAATTATTTTGGACGTGACCGTTTGGGGATCAAAGTTTTTTAATTCACCATACGTTAATACTGGTTGCCACTGTTTTGATAATCTAATGCCGACATATATAACAGCATAGCCATTGCTATAACGGCGCTTAAAAATACTTTCACGATATCCATATTGACCATCAGTAACAGTAATAATTTTACCTGTCGCAAGTTCAAGTAACTGCACATAATCAGCCACTTTTTGAAACTCAATGCCATAAGCACCAATATTTTGGATTGGCGCCGATCCAACACACCCAGGAATTAAAGCAAGATTTTCTAATCCTGCTAACTGTTTTTCTACCGTCGTTGACACCAAATCATGCCAGATTTCACCAGCGCCAACGTTTAAAAGCCAAGACTCTTGTGTTTCAGTAATCGTGATGCCTTTAATACGATTGACAACCACAATACCGTCATAATCAGCGGTAAACAGTGTATTGCTCCCTTCACCGATGATCATAATGGGCTGATTTTCTTGATTTTGATCCCAAACTTGTTGTAATTGCTTAACGGTTGAAACGGTAACGACACTTCGAGCATAAACCGTCAGCCCAAAGGTATTTGGAATTTTTTGTTTCATCACTCACTACCTTTAATCTCTTTATAGAGATGTGCTAATTAAAATTAACCTGCATCATAATTGAATTAAGAGCGTTTTTATTATTTGATTAATTAACTTTAAGATTTTTAGTCTATATACGCTTTTTATTCGAAATAAGCTCAGCATTTAAATATCGGCAAAGCATTGTGTAATGCATTATATTTTGCATAAAAATGATTATTTTACCACAACGATAAATGATGTTTTATTAATTATTCAAACGCTGATAAATAAGCGAATTAAAGTAAAATACATTCAATAGGTTATAGTGCATTTAAAACGCGTTGTGCTAAGTTACCTGTCGACTAAAAAAATAAGAATAACTGACCAATTTTGAATAAATAATCGACTAAACTGATGGTTTGATCTTTTTTGTTTTCATTTATCATGTATCATAACGAGCTAGCGATCTTTTTATAAATCGTAGTAAAATTCTAGCTTGAACGATTGAAACATAGCTATAATGATTTAAATCATATTTATATACTTAATAAATGAGCACATAATCACGGTTTTAGGGGCTGTTATTCCTTATATTGTAGTGAAGTTAAGTTTATTAGAAGTCAGAGGAAATTATGAAAAGAGTTTTTATTATGATCCTTGATTCCTTCGGAATCGGCGGTGCAGAGGATGCAAAAAAATACGGGGATGAAGGTGCTAATACACTAGGTCATATTGCCGAAGCTTGTGCATTAGGTAAAGCAGATCACGGTCGCAAAGGTCCACTAAAATTACCAAACTTAGCTAAACTAGGGTTAATTGAAGCTGCATACGAATCATCGGGAAGTTATCCAAAAGGCATGAAGACTGAAGGTAACATCATTGGTGCTTATGGTTATGCTAGCGAAATTTCTTCCGGTAAAGATACCCCGTCAGGACATTGGGAAATTGCCGGTGTGCCTGTATTATTTGATTGGGGCTATTTTACTAACACCACAAATAGTTTCCCCCAAGAATTGTTAGATAAAATTGTCGCACGTGCTAAACTCCCAGGTTATTTGGGTAATTGTCACTCATCAGGTACGGTCATTCTTGATGAACTAGGTGAAAAGCACATGGCTAGCGGAAAACCAATTTTTTATACCTCAGCTGATTCAGTCTTTCAAATAGCTTGTCATGAAGAGACCTTTGGTTTAGATAGACTTTATGAAATATGCGAAATCGCACGTGATGAACTTAATAAAGGTGATTACAACATTGGGCGTGTTATAGCTCGCCCATTTATTGGTAAAAAAGCGGGTGAATTTGTTCGCACAGGTAACCGCCATGACTTAGCCGTTGAACCACCATCACCAACAATGATCAAAAAACTGGTTGATGAAAAACAGGGTACTGTAGTATCAATCGGTAAAATTGCCGATATTTATGCAGAGGTTGGCATCACTAAAAAAGTTAAAGCAACAGGCATTGAAGCATTATTTAATGCATCGTTAGAAGAGATCAAACAAGCCAAAGATAACACTATCGTGTTTACAAACTTTGTTGACTTCGATTCGTCATACGGTCATCGCCGGGATATTGCTGGTTACGCCGCAGCACTTGAATATTTTGATAGTCGACTACCTGAAATGCTAGCTTTAATTCAACCGGGAGACCTACTTATTATTAGTGCCGACCATGGTTGCGATCCAACTTGGGCAGGAACAGATCATACTCGTGAGCACATACCTGTTTTAGTGTATGGTGATAGTGTTCCAGTTGGTTCATTAGGTCATCGTAAAACCTTTGCAGACATCGGGCAAAGTGTTGCGGACTATTTTGATTTATCACCAATGGATTATGGTCAATCATTTATTAAAAAGTAACCATTTTATTTAAAGTAGGACAATTTTTTAGAAAAAGATATTCAGGAGATTTTGATGTCTACCCCACATATAAATGCTGATGATAATGCTTTTGCCGAAACAGTTTTAATGCCAGGCGATCCGCTTAGAGCAAAATTCATTGCAGAAACATTTTTAGAAAATGCAAAAGAAGTGACGAATGTCAGATCTATGCTAGGCTTTACCGGCGACTATAAAGGTAAAAAAGTTTCGGTTATGGGGCATGGAATGGGTATTCCATCATGTTCAATTTACGCAACAGAACTCATTAAGTTTTATGGTGTAAAAAATATTATCCGAATCGGTTCATGCGGTGCAATTAGCCCTAATGTGAATGTTGGTGATGTCATTGTAGGGATGGGAGCGTGTACTGATTCAAAAGTAAATCGTCAACGTTTTAAAGACAATGATTTTGCAGCCATTGCTGATTTCGATCTGACTTGTCATGCGGTTAATGCAGCAAAAAAATTAGGTGTCAATGTTAAAATTGGCAACTTATTTTCAGCAGATTTATTTTACAGCGTTGATGCTGAAATGTTTGATGTAATGGAAAAATACAACATTTTAGGTGTTGAAATGGAAGCGGCAGGTATTTACGGTGTCGCAGCTGAATATGGCGCCAAAGCCTTAGCTATTTGTACTGTATCAGATCATATTCGTAAAGGTGAAGCTATGTCGGCAGAACAACGACAGCTCGGCTTTAAAGAGATGATCACTGTTGCTTTAGAGTCGGTATTACTGAATTCAAATTAAATTAATGGCAGAATTTCTGCCATTTTTTTTGATCAATAATTTATGTAATAAACAGTGTTGGCATTGAAATAACTCAGTAACATTTCATTACTAACCTGTTTTAAGTTACCAAACTGCATAAGTTAATTGTCTGAAAGTTGAATACTTATCAGACGTAATAGTTAAAATTTGTTCATTAGTTTTAACAATAGGGTATAAAAGATCTCGCTTAATAAGGAATCGAAATGAATATCAAGGTACAACTTAAAGTCATATTTTTCTTACAATTCTTCATCTGGGGTAGTTGGCTTATTACTCTGGGTTCTTATATGATGGAGACACTAAAATTTAGTGGCACAACTGTAGGTTCAGTCTACGGCACAATGGGGATCGCTTCTCTATTTATGCCGGGCTTACTTGGTGTAGTAGCAGACAGATGGATACCGGCTAATCGCCTATTTATGCTTTGTCATTTAATTGGTGCAATTACACTATTTATTGCCGCATCAATCACATCTCCATTTATGATGGTGGCAGTCATGCTAATTCATTGCCTAGCGTTTATGCCTACAATAGCAATCTCAAACTCAATTTCGTACTCTTGTTTAGAATCAAAAAACCTTGATGTTATCAGCCAATTTCCTAGTATCCGAATCTTCGGCACCATTGGTTTTATTGTGGCAATGTGGTTAGTGAGTTTTTTAAAATTAGAACTGAGCAACATGCAACTTTATATAGCAGCAGCAAGTTCTATTTTACTTAGCCTGTATTCACTAAGTTTACCTGTTAGCGCAACAACTAAAAATGACAGTCAAGAAAAATCATTGGTCAGTTCATTAGGATTAGATGCATTTGTACTATTTAAACAACCAAGAATGGCAATATTTTTCATATTTGCTGTATTACTCGGTGGTATTTTACAAATCACCAATACGTTTGGTAACCCTTTCTTACGTTCATTTGCCGAGATTCCACAATATTCCGATAGCTTAGTGGTACAATACCCATCAGTATTACTTTCCATTTCGCAAATTTCAGAAGTTGTATTTATCCTATTTGTTCCATTTTTTATGAAACGTTTAGGTATTAAATATGTCATGTTAATCAGTATGTTGGCATGGGTATTACGCTTTGGCTTATTTGCCTATGGTGATCCTTCTCCAGTTGGTTTTGTACTATTGCTATTATCAATGATTGTTTATGGTTGTGCATTTGATTTTTATAATATTTCAGGATCAATGTATGTTGAAAAATCGGTTTCACCAGCGATTCGTAATAGTGCACAAGGTCTATTTATGATTATGACTAATGGTCTTGGTGCTTATTTAGGTTCAACTATCAGCGGCATTGTTGTTGATCATTACACGACTGCTGGCATTATTGATTGGCGTACCATTTGGCTTATTTTTGCTGGTTACTCATTAATTCTTGCTATTATCTTTTTACTGATATTTAAAAACGATACAAGTAAATTAACCACAGCTAAAACAGTAAGTTAAATTACTAAACCAACAATTAAGTTATCATTTTGTTAATGATTAATGGTAATACCTAGTAGAAATGCTAAATATTACCTTTATTCAATTAAAAAACAGCTTAATGATAACTTGATTGTGAAAATTCTATTTACACTATATTAAGGCAACAAATCAATTCGTTGCCTGTTTATGACTCATAAATGGTTAGCCACCTCACAAAATTACTAAGAAGTCACATAAAATGTATGGAAATGTTGATCCTTATCAAGGTAGAATAAAGCAAACAATGTAGATAACTTAAGATTCACGAAAATGTTTTAAAAAACTGATTAATCATGATTCCAGCGCTCAATACGCTTAGTTAACAAGATAAAGACTCGATGAATAAGCTAATAGTTCCAAAAGTAATATTACATGAACACGTAGAAGGTAGCATAACGCCTTTAATGGCTAAAACGTTAGCCGATAAAAATCATATGCCATTTTCCCCATCATTATGTTATTCATCTGGCGAATATGATAAAGATGCTTACCCTTACGGACGATACCGATATGACGAAACTGATTTTGTTCAGTTTATTCAGACTTATGATACTGTTTCCAATTTTGTAAAAACGCCCGAAGATTATTACCTGATTACCTATGATTTTTTGTATCGAAACGCCAAACAGGGATTAATTTATTGCGAACTCTTTCTTTCGCCTTATCATATCTGCGCAACAGAAAGTGAGGGTGAAATCATTTGGGATCAAGATAAATTTCATCAAACATTACAACAAATGGATAACGCCATTATTGATGTACAAAAACAATTTAATATCACGGTAAGATACCATGTTATTGGTGTAAGACATCTTGGCGCTAAACTAGTTTACGATACGTTGCGATTTATTGAAAGGAATCCTCATCCATTTATCACCGGATTTAATATTGCTGGTAATGAAAAGTCAGGGCATTTTGATGATTTTGAAAAAGCTCATCAGCTCGCATCAAAATTAAACTTAAAAAAATCTTATCACGCTGGCGAAATTGAATCGGCTGAAAGTATCATTAATGCACTTAAACATGGAGCTAGCCGCATTGGGCACGGTATTCGCGCCATTGAAGATCAAAATTTAATTCATCAATTAGTGACTCAAAACGTCACGTTAGAAATAGCACTAACCAGTAATCGTATTTTAGTCAATGAATTACAAGGTGACCTTCACAATCACCCAATACGACAACTGTACGAAAATGGCGTTCGTATAACCCTTAATACCGATGATGCCGGCATTTTTGGTACAGATATTGAGAAGGAATATCAACTTGCCCAATCAATGTTTCATTTTTCAAGATTAGAATTACTCGATATCACCCTGTGTGGTATTGATGCCGCTTTTATTGAAGATTCAATCAAAACACAATTAACTGATTATGTTTTGTCATGCTTTACACTAGCCGATAAACAGGACCTGAAACAGGCCATTGCGGGTACAAACTATCATCCTGCAATTGTTGCAAGATTTACTCAGTACCAAAAATTATTATTCAAAACAAGTTAATGGATAACAAAGCCAGAGCAATAGGAGATCTACATGAAACAATACAAAATCACATTACCCCTTTTAACTCTATTAATTTCTGGCTCACTACAAGCAGCAACAGTTGATTTAAGAATTATCGAAACAAGTGATCTTCACGGCAATATGATGAATTATGATTACTTTAAAGATCAATATATTGATACTTTTGGGTTAGTAAAAACCGCTAACTTAATTCATCAAGCAAGACAAGAAGTCAAAAATAGCGTTTTGGTTGACAATGGTGACCTTATTCAAGGTAGCCCAATGGCCGATTATGCTAAAAATAAAGGGCTCAAACACGGTGAAATCCATCCAGTATATAAAGCATTAAACACCCTTAATTACACAGTTGGTAATATCGGCAATCACGAGTTTAATTTTGGTTTAGACTTTTTACAAAAAAGCTTATCGGGTGCTAAATTTCCTTATGTTAATGCTAATGTATATGATGCAAAAACCAATAAGCCTTTTTTCAAACCCTACATTATTGTTGATACCCCAGTAATGGATACTGATGGGCATAAACATACAATCAAAATTGGTTATATCGGCTTTGTCCCACCGCAAATCATGCAATGGGACAAACTAAATTTAGAAGGTAAAGTGGTTGTAAAAGATATTACCGAAACGGCTAAACACTTTGTGCCAGAGATGAAACAGCAAGGTGCAAAGGTGATTATAGCTATTGCACATTCTGGTGTATCAGCAGACCCGTATAAAGCCTTAGCCGAAAATTCTGTTTATTATTTAAGTCAAGTCGATGGTATCAATGCTATTATGTTTGGTCATTCGCATGGTGTTTTCCCGAGTGACGATTTTAAATCCTTACCTAATACCGATATTAAAACAGGCAATATCAATCATGTTCCTGCGGTCATGCCGGGCCAATGGGGTAGCCATTTAGGCATTGTTGATTTAGTACTCGATGGCAATAAGGATCATTGGCAAGTCACTTCAGGAAAATCCGAAGCTAGACCAATTTATGACATCAAAAATAAAAAAGCACTGGTTGAGGCCGACCAAAATATTGCTAACGTATTGAAACAAGATCACCAAGCTACCCGTGAATTTGTCAGCAAACCAATTGGTAAAGTATCAACCGATATCAATAGTTATTTAGCATTGGTGGAAGATACCCCCGCTTTACAAATCATTAGTGATGCACAAATAGCTTACGTAAAACAGTTTGTTCAAGGCGATCCTGATCTGGATGGATTACCTATTTTATCAGCAATTGCACCCTTTAAAGCCGGTGGTCGAAAAAATGATCCTTCAGCTTATGTGGATGTAAAACAAGGTGATCTCACGTTTAGAAACGCAGCCGATATTTACTTGTATCCAAATATCTTATCTGCGGTAAAAATTACAGGTCAAGATGTCAAAGAGTGGCTGGAATGTTCAGCAGGAGTCTATAATCAAATTGACATACAGTCTGATAAACCGCAATACTTAATCAATTGGGAGCACTTTAGAACTTATAATTTTGATACCATTGATGGTGTGGATTATCAAATAGATGTAACACAACCCGCACGTTACGATGGCAATTGCCAATTAATCAACGCCAATGCTGAACGTATTAAAAATCTCACTTATCAGCAAAAACCAATCGATGTTAAACAGCCATTTTTAATAGCAACTAATAATTATCGGGCTTATACCGGTAATTTTCCTGGCACGGGCGGTAAAAATGTTAAATTCAATTCGCCTGACGATTTAAGAGTCATTCTTTCGGCATATATTACAAATACCACAAAAGAAAAAGGCGTGGTAAATGTTAACGCCGATAATAATTGGCAAATAGCGCCAATATCGAGTCAAACCAAATTAGATATCCGCTTTGAGTCTTCACCAAGTAACGAAGCAAAAGCGTATATTGAACACAATTCGCTTTATTCAATAAAATTTATCGATAAAGACAATTTAGGCTTTGGTGTATATCAACTAGACCTACAATCACCGGCAAAAAATCAATCCCAAATAACTAGTACAATTGAAACTAAAAAGGACTAACACCATGAAAATTGAAAAATTGATTGAACTTGCTAAAACTGCCCGTTCAAAAGCCTATGTTCCTTATTCTAAATTTCAGGTGGGTGCAGTACTTATCACCGAAGATGACGAAGCGATTTTAGGTTGTAATGTTGAAAACGCCTCTTATGGATTAGCTAACTGCGCAGAACGCACCGCCATTTTTAAGGCCGTGTCGGAAGGTAAACGAAAATTTAAAAAATTAGTGGTTATTGGTGATACAGATGGCCCTATTTCACCTTGTGGTGCTTGCCGCCAAGTGATTAGCGAATTTTGTGCTAAAGATATGCCCGTTATATTAACTAATATGCAGGGAAAAATTCAAGAAACCACAGTAGGTGAATTATTACCTTGGTCTTTTTCACCGAGTGATTTAGATTAAATCTTATTTAGTGAATAAGATTGATAATAAAATAATTTTAATAACCTAGCTATTATTAAAGTTATGTTAATTATGTCGACACTGTTCGACAAATATAAAGTGACTCACTTTATATAAATTTAAACATACTAACTTAATTTATTGATATTAAGAGAGAAATTTAATGAGATTTGTAGATATTATTGAAAAAAAGCGTGACGGTCATCCCCTTACAACCGAAGAAATCCAATTTTTTATCACCAACTATACTAATGGCACCATTCCTGACTATCAAGTTAGTGCACTATTAATGGCGATCTATTTTCAAGGAATGACATCAAAAGAGTGTGCCGATTTAACTAGCGCAATGATGCACTCAGGTGATACGGTTGATCTATCCTCGATTAAAGGTATAAAAGTCGATAAACACTCAACTGGCGGTGTGGGTGACACGACAACTTTAGTTTTAGCACCTTTAGTTGCGGCATTAGATATCCCTGTTGCCAAAATGTCAGGACGTGGCCTTGGTCACACAGGTGGAACCAATGACAAATTCGAATCCATTCCAGGATTTAAAATTGAATTAGGTAAGCAAGAATTCATTGATCAAGTTAATGAAAAAGGCGTTGCGGTAATTGGGCAATCAGGCAACCTAACACCAGCAGATAAAAAATTGTATTCACTACGCGATGTAACAGGAACAGTCGGTTCTATTCCGTTGATTGCTAGTTCCATTATGAGTAAAAAACTAGCCGCCGGCGCCGATGCCATTGTGCTTGATGTCAAAACCGGTGATGGTGCATTAATGAAAACCATGGAAGACTCTGAAAAACTAGCACACGAAATGGTGAATATTGGTAATCAGATTGGGCGTAGAACCATGGCGATTATCTCGGATATGTCACAGCCACTAGGTTTTGCTATTGGTAATGCCCTTGAAGTCAAAGAAGCCATTGATACCTTAAAAGGTCATGGTCCAGCTGATTTAACCGAACTGGTCTTAACGCTTGGTAGCCAAATGGTTGTGCTTGCTAATAAAGCTAAAACATTAGAAGAAGCACGAGAAAAACTGCAAGAGGTCATCAAAAATGGCAAAGCTATCCAAAAATTCAAAGATTTGATTGAAGCACAAGGCGGCGATAGCTCGGTTGTTGATCACCCAGAAAAACTCGCTAGCGCGCCTTATCAAATCGCCCTACCAGCATTAAAATCGGGTTATGTTTCAAGAATTATTGCAGATCAAATTGGGATTATTGCTATGCAATTAGGCGCAGGTCGTGCAACTAAAGAGGATATTATCGATCCAGCTGTAGGCATTGTATTACATAAAAAAGTAGGCGATAAAGTCACCGAAGGTGAAGCGCTACTCACTATTCATGCTAATACAGACAAGTTAGATGCCATTAAGCAAAAGCTTTATGACAATATCACTATTAGTGATAGTGCTAAGCAACCTCAGCTTATTTTTAAAGTAATAACTGAATAGGCGTTTTGCATTAGGATTTAGGAGACACCATGAAGTATTTAAAATTAAATAAAAAACTATCACTGCTGATTATTTTAGGCTTATTTTCGGTTAATGCAATTGCTGTTGTGGCAACTAAACAGCCAATTGGACCTAACTGGGAAAAAAATAAAACTTATCAATTTACTATTTTACATACCAACGATCATCATGGCCGATTTTGGCAAAATGATATTGGCGAATACGGACTTGCAGCCCAAAAAACGGTGGTGGATGAAATTCGTAAAGAAGTAGCAGATAAAGGGGGTAAATTACTGCTACTATCTGGTGGTGATATTAATACAGGTGTTCCTGAATCTGATGTACTACAAGCTAAGCCCGATTTTATTGGTATGAACGAGATTGGTTACGATGCAATGGCTGTTGGTAATCATGAATTTGATCACCCGCTAACGATTATTCGTGAACAGCAAAAACTAGCGCACTTCCCTTTTCTATCTGCCAATACTTATTTTAAAGATACTGATAACCGAGTCTTTGACGCCTATAAAATGTTTGATTTGAACGGCATTAAAATAGCCGTTTTTGGCTTAACAACTGACGATACTATCACGCTTGCTTCACCTAAGAATACCGATGGTATCGAATTTCGTAAAACATTACCCGAAGCGCAAAAAGTTATTTCTCAAATAAAGCAAACTGAACGCCCCGATATGATAATAGCCGTCACACACATGGGGCATTACGAAAATGGTGAACATGGTTCAATGGCGCCCGGCGATGTTGAATTAGCCAGAGGTTTACCAACCGGTGAATTGAATATGATTGTCGGTGGGCACTCTCAAAACCCTGTTTGCATGGCAAGCCCTAATAAACGTATTACTGAGTATGTACCCGGCACGCCTTGTGCACCAGATCAACAAAATGGTACTTGGATTGTTCAAGCTCATGAATGGGGCAAATACGTTGGTCGTGCGGATTTTATCTTTTTAAATGGCAAAATAACCTTACAAAATTACCAACTGATTCCAATCAATCTTAAAAAAGAAGTGGATAATGGTAATGATACTAAACGACTTGAATATTACACTAAAGAGATACCACAAGATAAAAAATTATTAGAAACCTTACAACCTTATCAAGAACAAGGTAAACAACAATTATTGATTAAAACAGGTGAGCTCACCGGCCGATTAGAAGGTGACCGTAGTGTAGTGAGATATCAACAAAGTAATATGGGACAACTCTTATTAAGTGCATTTATTGAAAAAACCAATGCTGATATCGGCATCATGTCTGGTGGTATGATTCGTGACTCACTCATTGAAGGCGATATTACTTATCGTGATATTTTAAAAGTTGAACCATTTGGCAATAGCGTTGTTTATTTTGAATTAACCGGCAAACAATTACTTGATTATTTGAAAGTCGCATTAAGTAAAAAACCGGGTTCAGGTGGCTTTACTCATTTAAAAAATATTAGTTTAACGCGTACTGGGGACAGTATCGATAATGTAAAAATTAAAGATGAACCCATTGATTTACAAAAAACTTATCGAATTACCACACTTGACTTTTTAGCTGCGGGTGGGGATGGCTATCCGATAACCAATACCTTACCAACTTATGTTGATACTGGATATCGAGATGCCGACGCAGTAAAACAATATTTTGAGGCACATTCGCCTATTAATGCATCCGATTATGAGCCTAAACCATTCATTACGGATAAATAAACAAGAATTGATACGATGAAAATTTTGTTGTTAAGTTTAGTAAAAAATCATTAAGCATAAAAATATTTATATTTTTAACTAGTTAGCAACAAAATTTAATATTAACCTAAGTTTGCTCTACTTAATGTAAGTATCGAGGTAATAATGGACATGACTGAATTTCAACAAAATTGTTATAACATAGTGACAGATCCCAATTTGTCGCCAAAACAAAAATCTAACTTACTCGCTTTAGCTGCCGAAAATAATTTACCTTATGTTGACTTGGATAGTGAGACTAAGCAAGCTTTAGAAGAGCGTGTAATTTGTGATATGTATGAAGGTCATGCCCCTTACAAGCCGCGATATGTATTACCTGATTATGCAAAATTTCTTAAGCAAGGATCAGACTATCTAGAACTTGAGCCGGCAAAAAGTTTTGATGATGCATTAAATATGCTGACAATTGCTTATCATCATGTTCCATCTGTCACCGGCATGCCCGTTTATTTAGGTTGTTTAGACCAAGTGCTCCTTCCTTATGTTGGTAATTTAACACAAGCCGATCTTTACCCGCGATTAAAACGTTTTTGGATTATGCTTGATCGCAATTTACCTGATGCGTTTATGCATGCCAACATTGGGCCGACCGACAATGTTATTAGTCGAACAATTTTACGCGTCGATCGCGAACTTAAACAAGTTGCCCCTAATTTAACGTTTATTTATGACGAAAGTATCACACCCGAATCTTTACTAAATACCGCCATTGAAAATATTTGCCAAACAGCCAAACCACATATTGCCAATAATATGATGATAAAAAACGATTTTGATGAAGAAGGCTATGGGGTGGTAAGCTGTTATAATTCGTTACCCGTTGCCGGAGGTGGCAGTACCCTTTCAAGAATTAATTTAAAGGAAGTGGCACTACGCAGTAAAAATATTGTCGATTTTTTGCAAAATACCTTACCTTTCTACTGTCAATTACAGCTGAATTTAATTAAAGCCCGCTCTGCATTTTTATATGAAAAATCCAATTTCTTTCAAAATAGCTTTTTGGTAAAAGAAGGGTTGATTGATGCCAATCGTTTTGCGCCTATGTTTGGGGTCTATGCCATGGCTGAAGCGGTGAATATTTTACAAGAGAAATCTCACTTAACCGGTCGCTACGGTGTCGATGAAGATGCCAATGAGCTGGCTGCCACTATTTCTAAACAACTCGCTGACTTTGTTGATAGTCATGAAATTAAGCATGCATGGCAGGGTAAAGCCATGTTACATGCACAGTCAGGCATTAGTACTGATAGAGGAGCAACACCGGGATTACGTATCCCTTATGGGCATGAACCGGATCCGGTTACCCACATTATGGCACTGTTTAAACACCATAAATATTATGCGTCTGGTATCAGCGATATTTTAACGATTGATGAGACCATTAAAACTAATCCATTAGCCTTAGTACAAATTTGTAAAGCGGCATTCAAATTTGGTTTTAGAGAATTTACCGCGAATATAAGTGGTAATGATTTAGTTCGAGTAACCGGTTATATGGTGAGATTATCGGATATCAAAAAGTATAAACAAGAAGGCTCACGGATTAATACCACATTTTTAGGTAGTGAAGCGGCCGAAGATACTGAAAACAATAGCTATCTATGCCGTACACCTCGGGTAATTAGTCATGAACAAGTCATGGGCAATCGTTAATAAACTGTTACCTTTTTCTTGTGTTGATGGACCAGGCAATCGCTTGGTCATCTTTTTGCAAGGCTGTAATTTTAGATGCTTAAATTGCCACAATCCTTACACCATATCGTTGTGTAGTAATTGTGGTAGTTGCGTCGATGCCTGCCCACATCAAGCATTAACTTTTGATAATCACAACGTCATTTGGCAAGCGTCGACTTGCCAGCAATGTGATACCTGCATAAATACCTGTAGCCATAGTTCAACGCCCATGACTTACCGTTACAGTGTTGAAGATATTTTGCAAACAATTCGAAAATACCTACCTTTTTTGACAGGAATTACCTTTAGTGGTGGTGAAGCCACGATACAACTCCCTTTCATTACAGAACTTTTTAGTGCTATTAAACAAGACCAAGATTTAAAGCACTTAACCTGTTTTATAGACAGTAATGGTTATTTGTCACAATCTGGCTGGCAAAAAGTACAACCTGTACTTGATGGTGCAATGATTGATCTGAAAGCTTGGGATAGCCAAATACATAAAAAACTAACCGGTCGAGATAATTATCGAGTAAAGCAAACTATCGCCTACCTGGCGAAAATCAACAAACTCTACGAAGTGAGATTTTTAATCATTCCTGAGCATACTGACTTACAACACAATGCCACACATCTTGCACAATTTTTAATAGATATCGATCCGAATATCAAAATTAGAATAAATGCCTTTCATAATCATGGGGTACACGGCATAGCCAAAACTTGGAAACCCGCCACGCAAGATCAAGTCGAACTTTTTGCCATGCAATTAAAAAATAATGGCTTACATAACATTACGCTCCCAAGCGTCTATTTGTAAGATTGATAAGGAGTAACATAACGATAAAATTCCTAAAATTAAAACGTCCCCAATCTGTTTCAGTCATTCTTCACGGCCCAAAAGATCGACAAAATACTCAATCGATACCACAAGCTTTACGTTATACATCGGGAGAATGGCAGAATATTGGCAGAGCTCAAATTGTTCAGATAAAGTTATTATTCGTCAGCATTGGTAAGGTAAATTCGCAACTGGATCACAGGATCTTTTACCCGCCTTATTACAATAAATTCAATGTTAAGTAACCATGAATTGAGCAATAATCAAACTTTTCATATTTTTTAAGAAAATAATCTGCATTTTATCAGTGACAATTATCAACTTAAGGTTGAATATTGTATCTGATAATTGTGATAACTTTTCTTATATAACTCAAATATGGTATTTAATGAAGGTTTACAGTGGTGTGTAAACGGCACATACGGTTGAGATCAAAATGATTGAGTTCAAACATCCTTGTTTGATACCTCTGTCCTTGTTCTGTTATTGTTTCTGATTTGGTAAAAAATGTGATTGGCTCAGATAAATAACAACAAATATAGTATTCATTATCGAAGTGAGTATTTTTAACGATATCACCTTCATCACTGTCTACTTGTTTGAATGTTGTTTTTTGAGTTTCGGATAAAGGCAAATAGAGTATATCCGAATAAAAACAACCTATATTCATCACTTGTTGGGAATAAGTGATGCTTTTCTTAATCGCATTAACCTCGGCTGAAGATAATGCTTTAACATCTTGCGTATTAAAAAAAAGATGAAATACGAATATCGTAAAAAGTAATGTAAAAAACATTTGTTTTTTTTGGGTAGTATTGGAATCAAACTTGAATATATTTTTATTAATAAAATACATTATCGATCTCTTTTTTATCATAAAAATACCTTCTCATGTCTAATATAAACTTTCTGATTTGATAAATTATAAATTTCATCAGATTAATATTTAACACATGCAGTATAGGCCACATCAGGTTCAACAATAACATTACCCTCGACTATCCCTACACTATAATATTTGTTATTACCCATTACATCTTTTACTGATGATTGTTCATTTGTGAAATAGAATTCATAATAGATTAAATTTTTCAAATTTAGCAATCCAGACATCATATCTCGACCAATAATATCTAAAGGTGCATAGAAGTAGACTTTCCCCCATTCTGGTGTTAACCCTTCACCGATTGCTCTTTTATACCCATTACCTTTTATATAATAGTTATCGTTAGTTGTGGGTATGTATGATAAAGGAGAATTGGAGATCTCAGCTCGTGTTGGCAATCTATCATTATTTTGTTGACATAATTTATTTGAGTTTGCCCAATTACCAGGGGGATTATTTAAGAAATATAACCAATGATTAATTGAAAAAGTATAATAAAATTGTGCTGAAGTGCGGTTATTTGTGACTAAAATTACAAATTCATCACCTTGATTAGGTACATTATTGGTAAATTTAAATTCACTTTTAGAATCAGCGTTTGAAGCACGAGCAGTATTCACTAAGGAATTATTAGGATTTTTGACCAAGGTATAACTATAATCCGATATTGGATTGACGGGTACAATTCTGAAACGAGCCTCTGGAAAACCATAAGTTGGAAAATGATTTCCATTTGAATCTGTTGCTGTTGCCTTGAAGCCTTGATGAAAGGCAAATTGATCACTGTTATAAGGAGGATCAACACTTATTGTATCAGCGCCATAAGGAGCATAGTTATCCCCTTCATTCCAACCATTGTTTGTAATCAATGCCAGTACGCCCGGTCTGATATAACAGATACCATCATCAGCACTGACTTCAAATGTTTTAGACACTTCTCTTGGTTTTGAGGTGTCAGGCATACCGTATTGGGTTTTAGCAATAAATGTAATGGTTACCTTCACCGATAAATTTGCATTAGTCGTCGATGAAGTGCACACATCACGACCAAGGGGTGCAGTGGAATCAGAAGCAATAATGTTATTGTTTTGGTCAAGCCATTGAGCATTAATCGATTGAATAATGAAACTATCGGTACTCGACAATTTATCACCATCCACATCATGAATATCACTGTCATTTAAACTCGAAATATCGACACCAAATGAATAAAGGCTAGGTGAAGTATTGTAAGCAACAGAAATCTTATTTGCGCTACCTGGCGAAATAACGACTGGATCGAGATCATCTAATTTAAATTTGATTTGAATTCCGTTTAACACTTTAGTTTCAGCGCTTGCAAGAATATCTGGTTGATTACCATGAATAGAGTTCACTGTTACAACACCGTTACTCGCTATTGTTGTATGATTAAAAAATAATAATATAAATAAAACTAGAATTTTTATGTTAAATCGAACAAAACACACTTTTTTTGTATAATATATAATGTTATTCATTTCTTAGCCTCTATTCATTAACTTATCCAAAGTGTTGAGCAAGATTATTGAGTTGAAGTTTGAACGAACAAATTAATCATCATTTGATAAAAAATTGTGAAGTTTTAACAGTTATCGATTATTGCTTTTTGTTAATGTTTAACGCTATGCATCTAAGTATAAATAGATGTTGTTTTGAAATTACTGCTAGATGCAAAAATAGTTACTATTTTTTTAAAAATCCAATCTTATGTTTCATTTAAAACTAAAATAATGACATTAAAAAAATACAAAAGAAAAGCTAACTAAAGAAAAGAATATGTTGGTTATACTAGAGTATAAAATTAATCTTCTATTTGGCGCAAAAAATTTAAACCGACTAAACTTATTCACTCAAAATAGAATATAATTTGTACAATTATATTCTAAAAAAAGTAGATTTCAAAGTTATTTCTACAAACGATAAAAATGTAAAAAATATCAAATAGATTGAATAAAAGGATGATAAATCATCATCCTTTTAACACGCTAGAATAAGTTAAAGCAGATAGAAAAGTCATTATTTTCCTTTTTTAAAAGCAGCAGCAAATGCATTGCCCATTGCACTATTGGTGCTTAAAGGTGCATTGTGATTTTTTAGCGCTTGATTGCTACGATGCTGGCTTTTATTTGCTTCGGCTTTAGTGGTCACCGCATCATCTAAACGCATGGTTAATGCAATGCGTTTACGTGGTATGTCGACTTCAACTACTTTAACTTTTACAATATCGCCAGCTTTGACAACCGATCGCGGATCTTCTACAAATTTATCTGAGAGAGCTGAAATATGCACTAAACCATCTTGATGAACACCAATATCAACAAATGCACCAAAATTAGTCACGTTAGTAACAGCACCCTCCATTATCATACCCACTTTAAGATCATCTATTGTCTCGATATTATCGGCAAATTGTGCTGTTTTAAATTCTGGTCTTGGATCGCGACCCGGTTTATCAAGCTCTTTAATAATATCTGTGACTGTTGGCACACCAAAATGATCATCGACATAATCAACCGCTTTTAATGATTTAAGATAACTGCTATCACCCAAAATCTCTTTTAAGGATTTATGATTTTTTTCTAAAATCCGTTCAACTACCGGATAAGCTTCAGGATGCACAGCTGATGCATCGAGTGGATTTTTACCGTCCATGATCCGTAAAAAACCTGCACACTGTTCAAAAGCTTTTGGTCCTAATCTTGCAACTTTGAGTAATTGTTTACGGTCAGAAAATTGACCATTGTCATTACGCCAATCAACAATATTTTGGGCAATGACTTTGTTAAGCCCAGCAATGCGCGCGAGTAACATTACAGAAGCCGTATTTAAATTAACCCCAACCGCATTTACCCCATCTTCGACCACTGCATCAAGCTTTTTAGCTAATTGTGTTTGACTTACATCATGCTGATATTGTCCGACACCAATTGATTTAGGATCGATTTTCACCAGTTCAGCTAATGGATCTTGTAACCGGCGCGCAATCGAAACCGCGCCGCGTAATGATACATCAAGATCCGGAAACTCTTGCGCGGCCAGTTCCGAGGCAGAATATACCGATGCCCCCGCTTCGCTAACAATCACTTTTTGTGCTTTCACTTCTGGATATTTTTTTTGCACATCAAGATAAAAACGCTCGGTTTCACGCGATGCCGTGCCATTACCAATCGCCACTAATTCGACTTGATACTTAATGCAAAGGGCTGCAATCATCATGGCAGCTTTATCTGCCTGTCCTGTATGCGGATAGATTGTTTCGGTCGCAACAAGTTTACCAGTAGCATCAACCACCGCGATTTTAACGCCGGTACGTAAGCCGGGATCCATCCCCATCGTGACTTTCATACCAGCAGGCGCAGCCATGAGCATATCATGTAAGTTAGCGGCAAAAACATTAATTGCTTCTTCTTCAGCTCGCTCACGTAAGGTAGTCATCAGTTCAGTTTCCATATGCATTAAAATTTTAATGCGCCATGTCCAATTAATTACTGCTTTTCGCCATTTATCAGCAGGTTGCTCATTAAAATGAACACCCAAATGCTCGGTAATAATCTGTTCACAATAACTTTCTTTTGGCGGCTCTTCAAATTGGGGATCTGCATTTAATGACAGTTGTAAAAAACCTTCATTGCGACCACGGAACATCGCTAACGCGCGATGAGAAGGCACTTTAGAAATAAGTTCACTTTGCGCAAAATAATCACGAAATTTAGCGCCGTCTTCTTCCTTACCCGCTACAACTTGCGACACCAAATGAGCATTATTCCATAAGTAATGACGGACTTTGGCAAGAAGCCCAGCATCTTCAGCAAATCGTTCCATTAAAATATAGCGTGCACCATCCAGCGCTGATTTGCTATCAGCAATACCTTTATCATTGTTGATATATTTTTCAGCTTCGGATTCTGGATTAAGGTGTGGGTTTTGCCATAAATCATCAGCAAGCGGCTCAAGCCCTGCTTCAATAGCGATTTGCCCACGTGTACGACGCTTAGGTTTATAAGGTAAATAAAGATCCTCAAGCTCAGTTTTGCTAAGCGTTTGTGTGATTTTGTCACTCAATTCTGTGGTTAATTTACCTTGTTCTTCGATTGATTTTAATATTGTTTGTTTACGATCTTCAAGTTCTCGCAAATAACTTAAACGACTGTCTAGCGTGCGTAGTTGGGTATCGTCTAATCCGCCCGTTACTTCTTTACGATAGCGGGCAATAAAAGGGACGGTACTTCCTTCATCTAATAATTGAATAGCCGCTAAAACTTGTTCTGGTTTTACCGTCAGTTCACCGGCTATAATATGGCTAATTTGATTATTTATCATGGTATCTCTGTATATCGTCGATTAACGGAATAGAATTTTATTATGCAAAAAGCTAATTATATAACAAGAGAAGGCTATTTGGCACTCGATCGTGAACTGAAATATTTATGGAAAATAGAAAGACCTCAAGTAACACAAGCTGTTTCGGATGCCGCAGCGCTTGGCGATCGCAGTGAAAATGCAGAATATATTTATGGCAAGCGGAGATTACGTGAAATCGATAGGCGCGTACGCTTTTTGACTAAACGTTTAGAAACGCTGACAATTGTTGATCCCGATCCTAAGCAGGAAGGTAAAGTATTTTTTGGGGCTTGGGTTAAGCTAGAAGATGAATCTGGTCGCATACATGTTTATCGAATTGTTGGAACCGATGAATTCGATCCGAAAAAAAATTGGATCTCAATAAACAGCCCTGTTGCCCGCGCATTAATTGGTCATAAGGTCGATGATGAAATATCGGTTATGACCCCTAATGGTACAAATTACCTCTATATCGTGGCGATTAGCTATCAAGAATTAACCCTTTAACCTATTTAATTGACTAAAATAACACTTTAAAAAATCGAACAATTTGTTATGTTCAATGAGATGTTATTAAATATTGTTTGACGAATAATTTTCTTAAACTTGCAGGCAAATAAAGCTATAATTTATTAATTGCTTCTAAATTACAATCATTATGATGTTAGTTGATCAGTTATATATTTATCCCTGTAAGTCCATGAAAGGCATTCCAGTAAAAAAAGCCACCACCACTGAAGGCGGCTTTCAATACGATCGTGTTTTAATGATAAGTGAACCCGATGGGACTTTTATTACAGCAAGACAATATCCACAGTTATTAAAAATCGAAACCACACTGGTAGATAATAAGATCCATCTACTATTACCCTCTAAGCAAGCGATAACGATTAATTTAGATGATTTTTCTCAAGATGTTGAACCCACTCAAGTATGGGGAAATCATTTTACTTCGCATATTGCGCCAATTAGTGTCAATCAATTTATCAGTCAATTCTTGCAAAAAGATGTACAAGTACGTTGGGTAGGTAACCATTTATCACGACATACAAAACGCTATTGTGATGTAGCGGTAAGCTTTGCTGATGGATACCCCTATTTATTACTTAATCAATCCTCTTTTAATTATTTACAACAACAATGCCCGGAAAAACTCGATATTCGCCAATTTCGCGGCAATATTATTATTAAAGATGCGTTACCTTTTGCTGAAGATGGTTGGAAAACAATTAAAATTGGCCCAGTTATATTTGATATTGTCAAACCCTGTACACGATGTGTTGTAACAACCATGAATGTTAAAACCAGTAAGTTATCAACCGATAATGAGCCATTGAAAACGTTACGCTATTTCAGATCTGATAGTGAGGGTAAAATTGATTTTGGTATGAATATGATTGCTCGTAATCATGGTACCGTCTGTTTAGATGATCCTATAGAAGTACTGGAGCGACAACCGGCTAAAAATTATATTAAATCATTCCCAGCTGAAATTAAGCAAAATCAACAACCTTGCACAATCGCACTTAATGAACAAATAATTCAAGGCAATAATCAGCAAACTATTTTAGAACAATTAGAACAGCATCAAATAGCTGTGCCCTATTCTTGTCGTGCCGGAGTTTGTGGACGTTGTCAGATACTGTTGAAAAGTGGTGAAGTAACCGCGATGACTAAAGCTGCTATTAAAAGAGGAAATCGAATTTTAGCTTGTAGTTGTATACCCAAAAGTAATATTGAAATTGAATTAGTTAAGAAATAGCTTCTAACTCAAGTGGATGTTTGCTAAGACTATCCTCAATTGAACAAGTTGAAATTGGCATTAATCTATCGTTCATGACTTTAATCGCTTCTGAAAAATAGAAAGTTTTATTCATAGCACCAAAAGTAGGTTGAGCAATAATACACAACGATGCGTTTTCGCCGGCTTCAACGACCATCAAAAACACTGATTGACCACCTTCTTGCATATTTACTACAACAATATCGGCCATTTTAGGTCGATATGCCGTTATTTGCTGCGAAAAATACCAACTTTTTGGCATTTGTGGCTTTAAAAAATTGGCAGCAACAATTGCATTTATCGACAATTCAATTTTTTGCGAATCGTTAAGATTCAATAATTGACAGCTATCAAAAAATTGATAATAAGCGGTTGCATCACTGACAGAAAAAGGAAACTCGCCAAAAACATCGGGAATCAACATTTTACTAGGATAACATGAACGAAATAGCATT
This sequence comes from Gilliamella sp. B2838, assembly GCF_026536185.1. Lineage (NCBI taxonomy): Bacteria > Pseudomonadati > Pseudomonadota > Gammaproteobacteria > Orbales > Orbaceae > Gilliamella > Gilliamella sp. B2838. Next base: position 58,320 of record NZ_JAFNOO010000008.1, on the reverse strand, counting down.
TCGGGCGATACTTCAAGCATCAAGCTATCATAATCACTATCAAAATACCAACGCCAACTATCAGTTGGTCGAAAAGCTAATTTCATTGAGATATTACCCTTTTTAAAGTTGAACTAAATTTGCACAAAAAGATAACATAACTTAGATAAAAAATAAATAATAAATTAAAATAAAAACTTTTTAATTGCTTAATTTTTAAAAAATTTATCAGTAATGGGTAAAGATCAAAACGATCTAACTTGGATCTTTTTTAAGGATCATTGATCCGATTCGATCCGACTTTTTTTATATCTTAACATATAGCTTTAATTAAACTTCTTTACAGAATATCAATGCGAGATAGGATTATGATCGATTTAGATAATTTTAAATGATGATGAGATAATTAATAGGAAGAAGATTACCTTGGTTTATCCAAGGTATAAAATGGTTGTAAACCAGATATTAATCACAACTAAATTTTTGTAGAATTTTAAACTCTGCCTACACGGCAGTGAACCGTTAGAGAGCATAAAGAGGCATCACGCTATCTTTCTAAACTACCTACACGGCAGTGAACGAATTTTTTTTATGAATTCCGGAAAACACTCCTTTCTAAACTACCTACACGGCAGTGAACTAGAGTTCGACCTACTATAATCGTTGTTCAGATAAAGGTAAATGATATTTTTACTTTTAAAAACCCTTTTTTTGTAGCTATTTTTAATCTATTGATTTTATTAGTTTTTAAAATAAGCTAAAAAAAAGGGTTAAAACAAGGGTAATTTTTTGGTTTATTTATTCAGCTGTAATAAAGCTAAAATTTATTTATAACCTTATAACCCTTAGCAGCAAATTAATCAATTAATCAGGTTACAGTAAGAAAATAAAATTAATAATATCAATATATTGCCGATAACTTGTGACTAACGTAATAAATAATTTTCACTTTTTAACATTGAATTTATTCACACTCAAGATAGGACAATTCATTAAAACCAAGTAATTTTTACTATTAGTCAGTATTTTTATTCACTACTCTGTAGGGGGCAAAAAAGAAGCGGAGGAGCTTAGTTGTAGATTAACGTGTATAGGTAGTTTAGAAAGATTCGACGATTGGGATTTGCTAACCAAGTTCACTGCCGTATAGGTAGTTTATAAAGCCTGTAAATAGCGCCGAGCCTTTGCCATCGAGTTCACTAACATATATAGTGTAGATAAATATAGCTCAGTTGAGTAAAAATAGTTTGAATTCACAACGATGTCAGCAGTTATGGGTAACGCGATCAATGCATTGTTTAACTGTAGGGCGGGGTGTTGATAAAATCATTATGCTTTTTTATTTGCATAGCGTTCGACAAACTTTTAAATAGCTTTCTAACTCACTACAGCGTCTTGCAAAAACTTAAACGTTTTTTTAAATAAAAAGAGTATTAAGACTCAGATTTCAGTAAGAAATGCGCTATGCCATAGCGTTATTAACTGCCAAAAAATTCTAAAACATGCCTATAACCAAGTAAGTTAAGTCACTATTATCCAATCAAATGTTACCGCATATTAACGAGCGTTTGTTAAAGTTGAAGTTAGTTGTAAGTAAAAATTCGTATTACTTATTACTGTTATCATCAATCCTGTAACAGGATTTTGATATACACGATTAATATTAGTCGATATAACGACGTTTATTCAAACAATAGAGGATACTTACTTCAAAATAATAAAAGGTGTCATCAGACACCTTCTATTAGTTGGGATAGCTAATTAACTTGCTACATTTATACGCTTCATGTCAGTCATATAGCTACGTAATTTACGACCAATAATTTCAATTGGATGATTACGAATTTCTTCGTTTACATCACGTAATTGTGCATTGTCAACACTACCTTCTGGAATAGCTTTGCCAAGATCGCCCGATTGTAACATTGGCATAAATTTTTCTTTTAATAAAGGTATTGCGGCATTAGCAAATAAGTAGTTACCATATTCTGCTGTATCTGAAATAACCACATTCATTTCATACAGGCGTTTACGCGCAATAGTATTAGCTATAAGTGGTAATTCGTGCAATGACTCATAATAAGCTGATTCAGCTAAAATACCTGATTCGAGCATGGTTTCAAATGCAAGTTCAACGCCTGCTTTGACCATTGCAATCATGACAACACCTTGATCAAAGTAAGCCTGTTCATCAATCTTTCCTTGATATTCAGCCGCTTTTTCAAATGCTGTTTCGCCGGTTTCTTTACGCCATTTTAATAAGTTAGCATCATCATTTGCCCAGTCTTTCATCATCGTTGCAGAAAATTCACCAGAAATAATATCATCCATGTGTTTACGATAAAGATCAGTCATGATAGCTTTTAACTCTTTTGCTAGAGCATTAGCGCGTAATTTAGCTGGGTTAGATAAACGATCCATCATTAACGTTATGCCACCTTGTTTTAACGCTTCTGTAATGGTTTCCCAACCGAATTGCAATAATTTACAAGCATAAGCAGGATCAACGCCATCAGCAACAAGTTTATCAAAGCAAAGTAGTGATCCCGTTTGTAACATACCACAAAGAATTGTTTGTTCACCCATTAAGTCTGATTTTACTTCGGCTACAAATGAAGATTGTAAAACACCAGCACGATGACCACCAGTTGCAGCAGCCCACGCTTTAGCAATGGCTAAACCTTCACCTTTTGGATCGTTTTCTGGATGAACAGCGATAAGCGTTGGCACGCCAAAGCCACGTTTATACTCTTCACGTACTTCGGTACCTGGGCATTTAGGGGCAACCATAACAACAGTAATATCCGAACGAATCTTTTCGCCCACTTCAACAATGTTAAACCCATGAGAATAACCCAGTGCAGCGCCTTGTTTCATCAGTGGTTGCACAGCTTTGACAACAGCTGAATGTTGTTTGTCTGGCGTTAAATTAATAACAAGATCAGCTGTCGGAATTAAGTCTTCGTAAGTGCCGACTTTAAAACCATTTTCAGTCGCTTTTTTCCAAGATGCGCGTTTTTCAGCAATCGCCTCTTTACGAAGAGCGTAGGCAATATCTAAACCAGAATCGCGCATATTAAGACCTTGGTTAAGACCTTGCGCACCACAACCAACTATAACAATTTTTTTACCTTTCAAAAAATTGGCTTCAGATGCAAACTCGTCACGCGCCATAAAGCGACATTGACCAAGTTGATGTAACTTTTCACGTAAATTTAGAGTATTGAAGTAATTTGACATTGTTCTCTCCATGAGTTGAGTAATTCATAATTGATATGCCCTACACTATATAGTAAATTTTTTATTGCTAAAATTGATATATTTAAAATATTATATTGCATAAATTGCAATATACTTGCTAAGTTTTACGGTTTCTTTTACTCTAAGCCACCTTTTATTTATCGGCAATTTGTATAATATGGATACTCGCTTTAAGCAAGCTAAAAAAGAAGCTAAGTTATCATTGCTGTTAACGGCTATTTACCTCATTGCTTGGATTATTTGCGCTTATTGCGTGGGCAACAAAATAGGCTTTTGGGGTTTACCATTGTGGTTTGAACTATCTTGCATAATGACACCTTTAGCTTTTCTTTTGTTATGTATTATTGTTGTAAAATCTCAATTCAAAGATATCTCTTTAGAACAGACTAAGTGATTCAAACCATGCATTTCGATATTATTTTACCACTGGTTATCTACCTGATTTTTGTATTTGCATTATCGCTTTATGCTTATATAAAGCGAAAAAAGGTCAATCAATTTACCGATTATTTTATTGGTAATCGAACGATGGGTGGCTTTTTACTCGCCATGACACTTGCAGCAACTTATATTAGCGCAAGTTCGTTTATTGGTGGACCTGGCGCTGCTTATAAATATGGTTTAGGTTGGGTGTTGTTATCCATGATTCAAGTTCCTACCGTATTGTTATCATTAGGAATATTAGGTAAAAAATTTGCTATTTTAGCACGTCAATATAATGCTATTACCTTAAGCGATATGCTTTATGCACATTACAAAAGTAAAACCATCGTTTGGTTTGCAAGTATCGCGTTAATAGTGGCTTTTATTGGTGCTATGACTGTCCAATTTGTTGGCGGCGCTCGTCTGCTTGAATCATCAGTAGGTATTCCCTACCATAGCGGATTACTAATATTTGGTATTGGTACCGTTATTTATACGGCTTTTGGTGGTTTTAGAGCGAGTATATTAAATGATGCATTCCAAGGTTTAGTTATGATCATTGGTGCCGTTTTATTGCTTGGCGCGATTATCTATGCTGGTGGCGGCATGACAACCATTATTCATCGACTACAAGAAATCGATCCAGCACTGCTTACACCACAAGGCCCAAACCATTTTATGGATTTTCCGTTTATGGCTTCATTTTGGGTGTTAGTCTGTTTTGGCGTGGTGGGGTTACCTCATACCGCGGTGCGTTGCATGGCGTATAAAGATAGTAAAGCAGTGCATCAGGGAATTATTATTGGTACAATTGTTGTCACAATCATAATGTTAACGATGCACTTATCTGGTAGCTTGGGCCGAGCAATCATTGATGATTTAACAATACCAGATCAAATTGTACCAACATTAATTATTAATGTATTACCGCCTTTTGCTGCGGGGATCTTTTTAGCTGCACCATTAGCTGCGATCATGTCAACAATCAATGCGCAGTTATTGCAAGTATCATCCGTTCTGATTAAAGATCTTTTTTTAAGTATTAAAAGCAATAGCAATTTAAGTGATAAATTATTAACGCGTATTTCAGTTACCATTACCTTTATTTTTGGTGGTTTACTCATTTTTGCCGCTTGGAATCCACCTAATATGATAATTTGGCTAAATTTACTTGCTTTTGGTGGGCTTGAAGCGGTGTTTTTATGGCCTTTAGTACTCGGATTATATTGGAAAAAAGCCAATGCCACAGGGGCACTTTGCTCAATGCTGGCTGGTGCAATAAGTTATACACTATTAGCCAGTTATGATATTAAGTTATTGTCATTCCACCCAATTGTGCCTTCTTTAATTATTGGATTAGTGGTTTTTATTATAGCCAATATGTTTGGCAACAAAGGAAAAAATTATGCCTTGGATTCAACTCAGAATTAATACGACTAATGAATTAGCTGAACAAATCAGCGAACAACTAGAAGAATCGGGAGCTGTATCAGTCACTTTTCAAGATACTTATGACAATCCTGTTTTTGAACCTTTACCTGGTGAAACTAAACTTTGGGGAAACACCGATGTAATCGGGCTTTATGATGCTCAAACAGAGATTAATGAGTTAAAATCGATACTAAATTTAGACCAATATTCTTATAAAATTGAACAATTAGAAGACAAAGATTGGGAACGAGAATGGATGGATAACTTTCATCCTATGCAGTTTGGAAAAAGACTTTGGATCTGCCCAAGTTGGCGAGACGTGCCCGATCCTAATGCGGTTAATGTGATGTTAGATCCCGGTCTAGCATTTGGAACCGGAACCCACCCAACTACAGCATTATGCTTAACTTGGTTAGACGGTCTAGATCTCAACAATAAAATTGTGATTGATTACGGTTGTGGTTCTGGTATTTTGGCCATTGCCGCATTAAAATTAGGCGCAAAACAGGTTATTGGTATCGATATCGATCCACAAGCTATCGAAGCTAGTCGTGACAATGCTGAGCGTAATAATGTTAGCAATAATTTACAGCTTTATCTTGCCAACGATATACCCAATAATTTACAGGCAGATGTTATTGTTGCCAATATTTTAGCCGGACCATTAAAAGAACTCGAACCAAACATAAATAAGCTGGTTAAACCAAGTGGACTATTGGGATTATCCGGTATTTTGGCATCGCAGGCACAAAGTGTTTGCTTAGCTTATCAAGCACATTTTGAGTTAGATCCAGTTATTGAGCAAGATGAATGGTGCCGTATAACTGGCAAAAAAAAGTAAAAATTTGACATTACCCCTTTTAACTTCGAGAAAAAATGCGTAATATAGCCGGCCTCAATTTGCTTAGCATTGGTGAGGTCAAATTAAAAAACAATTTAATTGCTGCACCAATGGCTGGAATTAGCGATAAACCATTTCGTCATCTATGCTATCAATATGGCGCTGGAATGACAGTATCAGAAATGTTCTTAGCAAATTCAGATGTTTGGCATACAGATAAATCGGCATTACGTATGGTGTCAACAGATGATATTGGTGTGCGAGCTGTTCAAATCGTGGGGTCAGATCCCGACGAAATGGCAAAAGCAGCCGAATTTAATGTCAAACATGGCGCTGAGTTAATCGATATTAATATGGGGTGTCCAGCAAAAAAAGTGAATAAAAAATTAGCGGGATCGGCTTTAATGCAGCATCCGGAGCTAATTAGAAAGATTTTGCAAAAAGTTGTTGGTGCTGTTGATGTACCAGTAACTTTGAAAACGCGGACTGGATGGGATAAAAATCATAGAAATTGCATTGAAATCGCACAAATTGCACAGGATTGTGGTATTAAGGCAATAACCATACACGGAAGAACACGTGCTTGCTTATTCAAAGGTGAAGCTGAATATGAGTCGATTAGAGCAGTAAAACAAAATGTGACAATTCCTGTCATTGCTAATGGCGATATTTGTACACCGGAACAAGCAAAAGATGTTTTTCAATATACGCAAGCTGATGCTATAATGATCGGCCGAGCGGCACAAGGGCAACCTTGGATATTTGAAGAAATTGCATTCTATTTAACACATGGACAGTTAAAAAAAAGAAAAACAATTGATGAAGTGGAGCAAATCGTGTTAACACACCTTGATGACCTTTATCAATTTTATGGAGAATACAAAGGATTACGGATTGCCAGAAAGCATGTAAATTGGTATACCAACTATTATGCTGATAGCGATCAATTTAGGCGCTTATTTAGTGTACTTAGCAATACAAGTGAGCAAGTTAAAACACTAAAAGCATTTTTTAGTCAAATTAGAAACAACCAAAAGAGTTAAAAATACTATGTCAGAACAACGCGTTACAGCTGCAGCACTTAAATTTACAACTGTAAACTCACAAGACCAAATAACACAAAAACCATTGCGAGATTCAGTAAAGCAGGCTTTAAAAAACTATTTATCACAACTAAATGGTGAAGATCCTACTGATTTATATGAATTAGTGTTAGCTGAAGTTGAACACCCATTCCTTGATATGGTTATGCAATACACCCGTGGCAATCAAACCAGAGCTGCCAATATGCTTGGTATTAATCGTGGTACTTTACGCAAAAAATTAAAACAATATGGAATGAGTTAATCAACTCTTTATTGATATCTTGTTTTACAATCCAAAAGCGCCGAATTAGGCGCTTTTTTACTATCATGTATCAATCATGATTCAATTGAACTTAACGTTTTTAGAACAACTCGCTTAAATAAAAATTAGGCAGATAAACGCTTAACTAACGTTGGTGTTAACGTTAAAGTATGCAGTTTATCATTAGGATGATGTAATCGATTTAATAAAGTTTCAACTGCTAATTGTCCTAACTCTTCTTTGGGTTGATGGATTGTTGTCAACGGTGGGGCAATATATTGTGCAATTTCTATATCATCATAACCCATAATAGCAATATCTTCTCCCACCTTTAAACCATTACGATATAGAGCCTGATAAGCACCAATAGCCATAGCATCATTAGAGCAAAAAACCGCTTGTGGCGGAATTGGCAACTGTAATAAATGCTGCATTGCCACAATGCCGGAAGCGAATCGAAAATCGCCCTGCGCTTCGTAATCTGGCAAAATGGTTAATTGCGCGTCCTGCATCGTTTGACGATACCCTTGAAGGCGCGATTGCGCCTGAGTATTGTTCAATGGTCCAGTAATACAAGCAATACGTTGATAATTCTGTTCAATCAGATACTGGGTCGCTAATGTTGCGCCATAAAATGAATTATCTTGAATCGTATCACACACGCCTTTAAAAGGTGTCCAGTCCATCATGACCATAGGTAACTTAGGATAACGGTCAAAAATTTGTTCCGGAAAAGAGTACGTTTCCGTGCACATAGCTAATAGACCATCAACACGTTTTTGTAACAAATGTTCAATATTGTTGAGCATTCGTTGCTGATCGCCCTCAGTATTACATAAAATTAAATTATAACCGAGTTCATAACAGCTACGCTCGACACCTTGCACTACCTCAGCGTAAAAAGGGTTATTACTTGTGGTGACTAACATGCCAATAGTAAAGGTTTTATTACTTTTTAAACTACGTGCAATTGCTGATGGCGTGTAGTTTAGCTGTTTTATTGCAGACTCAACCTTACTGCGAATAGCTGGACTTACATAGCGATCGTTATTAATAACATGAGAAACGGTTGAAGTAGATACTTTCGCATAATTTGCGATATCTTTCATGGTAGCCAAGTGTTAATTTCTCATTGATAAATGTTGTGATTGAATAAAATTATCGACGTCTTTTCGTGTTGGTACGGATGTTTGTGCACCTGCTTTAGTCACAGATAGTGCCCCAGCTGCATGTGCATAATAAACAGCTTGTTTTAGATCTTTGCCCTCTAGCAACGCGGTAACCAACATTCCATTAAAGGTATCACCAGCACCAATTGTATCAACAGCGTTAACACGAAACCCTGGTACTATTACGCCGTTTTGTGCATGACTCACCCAAGCGCCTTTACTTCCCAAAGTGATAATCACAGTATGGATCCCTTTATCATGTAATAATTGTGCTGCTTGCTGTGCATCTTGCTCGGTAATAATTTTTATACCAGTTAAAAACTCTGCTTCTGTTTCATTTGGCGTAATGATATCAACATGGGCGAGTAATTCATCAGATAATTTTTGTGCGGGCGCAGGATTTAAAATGACTTGTGTATTATTTTGTTTAGCCAACTTGGCAGCTTGCTCAACGGTTGCTAATGGCGTTTCAAGTTGCATTAAAATTGCATCAGCTTTTGTGATATCGTCAGCAAATTGATCTAAATACTCTGGTGTGACAGCAGCATTCGCTCCAGCATATATTGCAATTTGGTTTTCACCTTCTTGATTGACCAAAATAAGCGCAACACCAGTATTTTCTTGGTCGATTACGGCAACAGAACGGGTATCAATATGATCGCTTTGTAGCTGCTTTTTAAAGTTTTTGCCTAAATCATCGTTACCAACAGCCGCAATAAATTGCACATTCGCACCGAGGCGTCCAGCGGCTACGGCTTGATTGGCTCCTTTGCCGCCATACGCGATCTTATAATGTGTACCTGTTAATGTTTCACCTGGTTTGGGAAACTCATTGACATTTAAGATATGATCGATATTGACACTACCAAGTACAATTAATTTTTTACTATTCATATATTTTGTTCCTAATCAACTAGAAATTGGACGCACTCATGCGTCCTTGATAATTTTATTGAGTTATCAGTTTTAATTCTACAGGAATTTTTGCATCAACCTTTTCACCTTTTATTACTTTATCAGCAATTTCAATACCTATTGAGCCGATTTTGTCGGGTTGCTGAGCGACAGTTGCGGCCATTTTTCCGCGTTGTACTGATTTAACACCATCATCAGTACCATCAAAACCAACTACGATAATATCATTACGACCTGCAGTTTGTATGGCGCGCACAGCACCTAATGCCATTTCGTCATTTTCTGCAAATACGGCTTGCACAGCCGGATAAGCAGTTAAAAGATTTTGCATTACGTTCATCCCTTTAGCGCGATCAAAGTCTGCCGGTTGTGCTGTTAAAATAGCCAATTGATTTGCTTGCACAGATTTGACAAAACCCTCACCTCGTTCACGAGAAGCAGATGTCCCAACAATACCTTGCAATTGTATCACTTTGGCATTAGCCCCCAATTTTTCAAAAATAAAGTCACCGGCCATTTTGCCACCAGCAACATTGTCAGAGGCAACATGACTCACTACATCGCCTTTGACTGAAGCACGATCAAGTGTAATAACCGCAATACCGGCTTTATTAGCCGCCAGTACGGCGTTACCAACCGCTTCAGAATCAGTAGGGTTAATCAAAATGATTTTAGCGCCTTTAACAATGGTGTCTTCAACGTTAGCTAGCTCTTTAGCAGGGTTATTTTGTGAATCTAAGACTACTAAGTCGTAACCCAATTCTTTCGCTTTATTTACGGCACCATCTTTTAAGGTAACAAAAAAAGGATTATTCAACGTTGAAACAACTAAAGCGATGCGCTCTTTCGCTGAGGCTTGAAAAGCAATACAAACACTTAGTGCAGAAGCAATCACAGCTGCCATCATTTTTCTAAATTTCATAACTTTCTCCCAAAATAAAATCTCGATTTAATACCCTTATTTATTGGTTTTTTTATCAACTAATACGGCTAATAAAATAACCACTCCTTTTACGATCATTTGGTAGTAGGCATCAACGCCTAGCATATTTAATCCATTATTTAAAAACCCTAAAATTAAAGCCCCCACCAAAGTACCTAAAATTTTTCCTCGTCCACCTGACATACTAGTACCACCAAGTACCACTGCTGCGATTGCATCCATTTCATAACCTGTCCCTGCTGTAGGTTGTGCTGAAGACAATCGAGCAACCTCAATAGTGCTAGCTAATGCACAAAGTAAACCACTAATTGCATAAACAAGGATTTTAACGCGATCAACATTAATACCTGATAGACGGGTTGCCGCTTCATTCCCACCTAATGCATAAATGTAACGACCCAGACGTGTGTATTTAAGTAAGTACCAAGCTACGATAAAAACAACTGCCATGATAAAAATTGGTACAGGAATCCCCAGTACACGCCCAAATGCAAACCATTCAAATAATTCCGAATTATCATTGGTACCTGTCGAAATTGGGCTACCTTTAGTATAAACTTGCGTTACACCACGTAAAATAAGCATCATAACTAAGGTTGCAATAAATGCTTGTAATTTACCTTTGGCGATAATAAATCCTGAAAAGGTTCCCAATATCCACCCTAAAACTAAGGAAGCAAAAATCGCAATAAATGGCGATATATCCGCCCCAATCAACGAAGCAGTAATGGCGCCAGATAATGCAAAGATTGACCCCACACTCAGATCAATACCCGAAGTTAAAATGACCAAGGTCATGCCCACTGCAATAATGGCATTGATTGAAGTTTGTTGTAAGATGTTAAAAAAGTTGTTTAAGGTAAAAAAGTTATCGCTTAAACAAGAAACAATAATGATTAAAACCAATAAAGTAATTAAGGATTTTTGTTCAATTAATAAATTTTTAAGTTTTTTATTTTGCAACATCAGCGCTCTCCTCTGCTTTGCCAACGGCTGCTGCCATAAGTTTTTCTTGTGTTGCCTGGTTAATTGAAAAATCCCCAGTCACTTTTCCTTCATAGATAACTAAAATACGATCACTCATGCCGAGTACTTCTGGCATATCAGATGAGACTAAAATGACACTTAACCCCTGTTGCTTAAACTGATTAATAAGTTGATAAATCTCTTTTTTAGCGCCAACATCAACGCCACGAGTGGGTTCATCTAAAATTAATATCATCGGTTTAGTCATTAATCCTTTGGCTATAGCAACTTTCTGTTGATTACCGCCCGATAAAAAACCAATGATCTGATTGATAGAAGGGGTTTTTATATTAAACAAGCCGACAAAATCCTCAACGGCTTGTTGTTCTTCGGCTAACTGTAGCTTTCTGAACTTATTGGTAAAATAATTGAGTGCGTTCAGTGACATATTATCTTTAACTGACATGCCTAAAATCAGGCCATCTTTTTTGCGATCTTCCGAAATATAGACAATTCCCTGATTCAAACCATCACGCGGGGAAGCAATTTTTACCGATTTTCCTTGTAATAGTATTTTTCCTGATTCGGCCGGATTAGCACCATAAATCATTTTCATTAATTCTGTTCGTCCCGCCCCCATTAAACCTGAAATTCCCAGTATTTCACCTTCGTGAAGAGCAAAGCTGACATCATTAACGCCTGGACCAATCAAGTTTTTTACTTCTAAAGTAACATTACCTTTAGCGACATTGATTCTGGGATATTGCTCTTCAAGCTTACGACCGACCATCATCTCAATGAGTGTATCTTCATTTAATTCATCTATTTTTTTTTCACCAACAAATTGACCATCACGTAAAACAGTTACTTCATCACAAATTTCAAAAATTTCTTGTAAACGATGTGAGATATAAACAACACCACAATTTTGTTGCTTAAGTTTTTTGATTACGGTAAAAAGAGAAGTTGTTTCGGTATCGGTTAAAGCATCGGTTGGTTCATCCATAATAATGACTTTAGAATTAAAACTTAGCACTTTAGCAATCTCTACCATTTGCTGTTCACCAATGGATAGATCACTAATTAACCGTCGACTATCATAATCAAGATGAAGTTCGGCTAATAACTTGTCAGCTTCGCTATACGTTTTATGCCAATCTATGCAACCCAATTTATTAGTAAATTCACGACCTAAAAATATATTTTCGGCGATACTCAGTTGTGGTATTAAATTCAATTCTTGGTGAACAATTCCTATGCCCGCTTCTTGTGAGGATTTTGGTCCATGAAAGTTTACTTTGCTACCTAAATAAATAATTTCGCCTTCATCTTTTTGGTATATACCCGTCAACACTTTCATTAAAGTAGATTTACCCGCACCATTTTCTCCAATCAATGCCATGACTTGACCTGCACGCACATTTAAATTAACGCCAGCAAGTGCTTTTACGCCTGGGAAGGATTTATGGATGTTGATAAGCTGTAAAAGATTTTCATTCATAAATTACTCTTTTGTTTGTTTTACAAACGAAGTTAAAAAATCACGCCTGACTGTAAAATGATATTGGCAAAAGGTGTACATTCACCTGTTCGAATAACAGCTTTACAATGATGAGTTTGTTGTTTTAACTGCGCATGACTGACATATAAAATGTCGATACAGTTATGTTGAACCTGCTCTATTTCTTTTATTTGTTCGATGATTTGTTGATGGATGTGGGGATTATGAGCAAGGATTTCTTCCGCTAATATCACCCTTTCGATTTGCATATCATGTGAAACGGTTTGAAAAACTTGCATAAACGTTGGCACACCATAAGTCAATGCTAAATCAATGCGTGGGGTTTCATTAGCAATTGGCAAGCCTGCATCACCTATTGCAATTTGATCGGTATGCCCCATTCTAGCTAAAATTTTAACAATTTCAGAATTAAATAATTGACCTTTACGCATAGTTAAATCCCTGTATTAGTTTAATTATGACGACTATCGAAACGTTTCGATAATGCATCATCTACTTAATAAATGCTGCTGGCAATAGCTAAAATGCAAAGTTGTGATCTTGATCAATGTGAAATGATTCAGCTTTTAATATAGTTTTTTAAATAGTTATAAAAAAGGGAGGAATATGGCCACTTTAACAATAATGGGTTTTGCACTTCATCGAATAGCTTTTTCACTCTTACAATAATAAATCCAACACAGGACAAAACTTATCAATATATAGGTAATGAATTTTTGATAAAAGTTTGCTAGAATAGTGCGATTTTTAAATTATTAATCTGGAGAATTTTATGGCAGGTCATAGTAAATGGGCCAATACCAAACACCGTAAAGCAGCGCAAGATGCGAAACGCGGAAAAATCTTTACCAAAATTATTCGTGAACTCGTAACAGCAGCAAAACTTGGTGGTGGCGATCCAGCGTCTAACCCACGTCTACGTGCTGCTATGGACAAAGCATTATCGAATAATATGACACGTGATACCATGAACAGAGCAATTGCCCGTGGTGTTGGTGGTGAAGATGATACTAATATGGAAACTATCATCTATGAAGGTTATGGGCCTGCTGGTACTGCGGTAATGGTAGAATGCTTAAGTGATAATCGTAACCGTACTGTATCAGAAGTTCGCCACGCTTTTACTAAAACTGGCGGCAACCTAGGTACTGATGGTTCAGTTTCTTACTTATTTACCAAAAAAGGCGTAATTTCATACCCGACTGGAACTGATGAAGATCAAGTCATGGATGCCGCACTTGAAGCGGGTGCTGATGATGTGGTGACTTATGATGATGGTGCAATTGATGTATTTACAACACCTGAATCATTTGGTGAAGTTAAAGATGCACTTGATGCGGCTGGCTTAGTTGCCGAATCGGCTGAAGTTTCAATGATTCCAGCGACAAAAGTTGATCTTGATATTGAATCTGCACCTAAATTATTACGCCTTATCGATATGCTTGAAGATTGCGACGATGTGCAAGAAGTTTATCATAATGGTGAAGTTTCTGACGAGGTTGCAGCAACACTCTAATGGCCATCATTCTTGGCATCGATCCTGGTTCTCGTTTGACGGGTTACGGCGTAATCCAACAAACGGGACGCCAATTAACCTATCTTGGTAGCGGTTGTATTCGAACAGCAGTTGAAGATTTACCTACTCGTCTAAAACGTATTTATGCTGGCGTGAGTGAAATCATACTGCAATTTCAACCTGATATGTTTGCAATAGAACAGGTTTTTATGGCTCGTAACGCCGATTCTGCTTTAAAATTAGGCCAAGCAAGAGGTGCCGCTATTGTTGCGGCTGTTAATAATGATTTACCCGTTTTTGAATACGCTGCGCGTTTAGTTAAACAAAGTGTCGTTGGGACTGGTGCAGCCGACAAAAAACAAGTTCAACATATGGTGAAGTTATTATTAAAGTTACCTGCCAGCCCGCAAGCTGATGCTGCCGATGCGTTAGCTATTGCAATCACGCATGCTCATATAACCAGATACGCACCACAATGCAAAAAGTAATTGTAGCCCATTTATCACTACCTTAAATCTAACCATTATTTTATAGATCTTATTATTTATTATTACATTAAATCATTCAATGAATCTTAACTAAACTTTATTTGATTGGACAAATGTTATCTTTAAAACAATTGCTAGCTTATCAATAAAATGAATGATTATTTACCATTCATCATTGAATATCTAAATCGTAATAATTATAAATTGAAGACAAAAAAGCGCCGATAGTAATTCGACGCTTTTTCATGACTAGTAATAATAATCATTATTATGATTTAACTGAATTAGCTTTCCATTTAGCTACTTTAGCTTTGGCAAATTCTACTATTTTAGTCAAATATAGGAAGAAAAATGGTATATAAAAGACTGCTAAAAATGTTGCTGTCAACATACCGCCTATTACTCCGGTACCTACTGCATTTTGACTAGCCGAACCAGCACCGGTATTTTTAGCTAGTGGCAATACGCCAAGAATAAAGGCAAAAGATGTCATCAAAATAGGGCGTAAACGCAAGCGACATGCTTCAAGCGTTGCATCTATCAATGATTTTCCTTCTTTCTCTATAGCATCTTTTGCAAATTCAACAATCAAAATTGCATTTTTGGCTGACAGCCCCATAGTGGTTAAGAGACCAACGACAAAGTAAATATCATTATCTAAACCTCTAAACATGGTTGCAAATACAGTACCAATAATACCAAGCGGAATAACAAATAAAATAGAAATTGGGATTGTCCAACTCTCATACAAAGCAGCCAATGATAGGAAAACCACAATAATTGAAATTATGCAGAGCGTCATAACTTGTGATCCAGTTTGACGTTCTTGATAAGAAATAGCTGTCCAATCGAAAGTAAAGCCTTTCGGGAGATTTTTAGACAGCTCTTCCATTGTCGCCATCGCTTGTCCAGAGCTTTGTCCCGATGCTGGAGTACCACTAATCTCAAGAGCAGCCACACCATCATAACGAACAAGTGATGGTGAACCATAACTTTTAGTGGTAGTGGCAATAGCATCATATGGCACCATTTCGCCCTTCTGGTTTTTTACATGCCAGTAACTGAAATTATCCGGTAACATCCGATAAGGTGCATCTGATTGCAAATATACTTTTTTCACTCGGTTATTGTAGACAAAGTCGTCAATATAAGCTGAACCTAACGCGGTGGATAAAACAGTATTAACACTACCAATTGAAACTCCTAAAGCTTGTGCAGTTTCAAAATCGACATTAATTTTGTATTGTGGTACATCAAGCATACTACCAGGATGAACTTGCTGTAAAGTTGGATTTTGAGAAGCTTGACGTAATAATCCAAAGAAAGCTTGCATTAAGGCACCATGCCCTTGTGCAGCTGAATCTTTTAGTACGTAAGAGAAACCATTTGTCATACCTAAAGCTGACACAGCAGGTAAATTGGTTACAATAACACGCCCTTCAGTGATTGTTTTAGCAAATTCATTAGCACTGTCAGCTAAAGCTTTGACCTTTTGATCTGAACGCGTTCGTTCATCCCAATCTTTTAATCGAATAAAACCCAGCCCCATATTTTGACCACGGCCAATCATGCTGAAGCCTGAAATAGTAAACACCTCTTTTACTGAATCTGCTTTTTTCGTCGTGAAGTAATCAGTGGTTTTGTTCAGAACACCCATAGTTTGGTCTAAGGTCGCCCCAGGTGGTAATTCCACCATAACAATTAGCACACCTTGGTCTTCACTTGGTAAAAATCCTGTCGGCAAACGAACAAATCCCATAACTAATGCAACTACAATTAAGATATAGCCTCCAATAGATATCAATGGATAGCGAATAAATTTAATTACCCCTTTTTCATAAATACGCAAATTTTTATTGTAGAAATTATTAAAAATATAGAAAAACTTCTCTACCATTGAGGCATACCAACTAAACGCAGGTATTTTTACCAGTTTTTCTCCAAAAGATGTTTTAGTATTTTGATTTTTATGTGGTTCTTTTAAAATTTGCACGCAAAGTGCTGGTGTTAACACAATTGCCATCAAAACAGATAAGCCCATTGCAGTAACAATAGTAATTGAGAATTGTCGATAAATTCCCCCTGCTGCTCCACCATAGAATGCCATTGGCACAAATACTGCCGAAAGTACTACGGCAATCCCCACTAACGCTGAGGTTATTTGTTCCATTGACTTGACTGTTGCTTGATAAGGCGACAACCCTTCGTCATGCATAATACGCTCAACATTTTCAATAACCACGATAGCATCGTCGACCAATAGACCGATTGCCAATACCATCGCGAACATTGATAAAGTATTGATAGTAAAGCCACATATATATAACACCGCAAAGGTACCCAATAATACAACCGGTACGGTAATTGTCGGAATTAGAGTTGAACGAAGATTTTGTAAAAACACATACATTACGATAACGACTAAAACGATCGCTTCAATTAAAGTATCAACAACATTATTAATCGACAATTTGACAAATGGTGTTGTATCGTAAGGATAAGCAAATTTGATATCTTCGGGAAAAATTTTAGATAATTCCTGAATTTTTTTATCAACTTGTTCTGAAGTATTTAATTGGTTAGCACCCGTTGCTAAATAGATCCCCAAACCTGCTGATGCCTTGCCATTGTAACGAGAAATAAAATTATAATCGGCTGCACCAATTTCAACATTAGCAATATCTTTTAATAAGACATTTGAACCATCGGTATTTACGCGAACCAAGATATTCTGAAATTGCTCAGGCGTTTTTAAACGAGATTGTGCTGTAATTGTAGCGTTAAGTTCTTGGCCTTCAGTTGAAGGTAATGCACCTAATTGACCTGCGGTAACCTGAGCATTTTGTGCTTGAATTGCGGCAGTAACTTCTTCAATTGATAAGTTAAAATAGGTCAATTTATTAGGATCTAACCAAATACGCATAGCATATTCAGAACCAAACAGCTGTGTATCCCCTACACCTTGAACACGACGAATAGGATCTTGTACGGTAGAATAAACAAAGTCAGCAATATCTGCTTGTGTTTTCTGTGGGTTTGTCGAATAAAAACCAATAACCTTTAAAAAGTTAGTGTTATTTTTAGCAACTGACACCCCATTTTTTTGCACACTGTCAGGTAAGCGTGATTTAATACTTTCTACTTTGTTTAATACTTGTACTTGCGCAAAATCAGGATTTGTTCCAGGTGCAAAGGTTAATGTAGTTTGAACCACACCTTGTGCACTACTGGTTGATTTCATATAAATCAAGTTATCTAAACCTGTTAAATTTTGTTCAATCAACTGAGTTACTGTATTTTCGATTGTTTGCGCATCAGCACCTGGATAAGTTGCCGTTACTGTAACCGCAGGCGGTGCAATATCAGGATATTGTTCGACAGCTAGCAACTTTATACATAAGGCACCGCCTAACATCATCATGATAGCAATAACCCATGCAAAAACAGGTCTATCAATAAAAAACTTAGCCATAATTAAATCTACCCCTGTTTTATTTCACACTGTTTTTGATGATACTGTCTAACTGCTTTTGTGATAGAGTAGCAGCATCGCCAACTTTTTCAGCTTTCATTATTTCATCCTGTTTAACAGCAGTTAGATTAAGTAGCCCTGTAGTAATAACTTGTTCACCGGCTTCAATTCCTTTGGTTACTACCCAATAACCAGTAATACCGGTATAAACCTCAATACCTTGGCGGTATTCAACCGTATTATCTGGTTTTAAAATCTTAGCTGTGTATTGCCCTATATCGTTACTGGTTATACCTTGCTGTGGAACCAATATGGCATTTTTTATATAACCTAATGTCAATTGCGGTTTAACAAACATACCAGGTAAAATTTTGCCTTCAGTATTGGCAAATTGAGATCGCAATGTAACCGTTCCAGTCGTTTCATTAACAGTCATATCAGAAAACTTGATATTGCCAGGTAACGCATATTTAGACCCATCATTAAAGTATAATTCTACATTATCCCCTTTTGCTGGTTCATAAATAACGTTTTCTTCTTGAAGATATTTATTATATCGGGTTGCAGCTTCGGTCATATCAACATAAATCGGATCAAGCTGTTGAACTAATGCTAGCGGGTTTGCTTGCCCAGCTGACACTAACGCGCCTTCAGTTACACTTGATTTACCAATGTAACCATCAATAGGCGAATACACTTTCGTATAATCTAAATTAACTTTGGCTGTATGTTCTGCTGCTTGAGCAACTAATACACTTGCTTCCGCCTGTTTTGCATCAGCGGCAGCCTTATCATAATCTTGTTGGCTGATCGATTTGGTTGTCAATAATCCTGCATAACGTTTTAAAGTCAGCTGCGCAATATTGGCATTCGCTTTGGCACTGGCAACACTAGCAACGGCA
Organism: Gilliamella sp. B2838; assembly: GCF_026536185.1. NCBI lineage: Bacteria > Pseudomonadati > Pseudomonadota > Gammaproteobacteria > Orbales > Orbaceae > Gilliamella > Gilliamella sp. B2838. The sequence continues at coordinate 39,145 of NZ_JAFNOO010000008.1, read as the reverse complement.
CTATCATAATTAGCCTGATAAATTGCTGGATCGATTTGATAAAGTGATTGGCCTGCTTTGACATTCGAACTTTCTTCAAATTCGCGTTTTAGCACAATACCGCCAACCTGAGGTCTAATTTCAGCAATTTGAGACGCAACCACGCGACCAGGTAAACTGATTTTTAAGGTGAAGTCCAAAGGTTCAACTTTAAAAACGGTTACTTTTGGTATTTGATTATTACCGCCCTGTGATTTGCTATTATCACAACTAGTTAATAAAAGTAGACTGCTTAATGCTACTGGTACGGTTAATAATAGTTTGTTAAATCTCATATCAAAATGACCTCAGTAAACTTAATAATTATTTTTTTTAATAACATTGAATGTAATTCAAAAGTAACCGAGGATTTTACAAAAAATATGCATAAATTGTAAGTATCTTTACAGCTTAATAGCACAGAGTTCTAAAAAATGCCAAACTAAGTGATGATAGTAAAAAAATGATATTGGTTATTATGCTTTTTTAAAGAAATAAAGTACTATGTGTTAATTGATTTTTTGTGCTATAAAATAGTTTAGATAAAATGTTATACTAATAAGTAAAACGGTAAACCTAGCTTTTCAAGTGATATTAATTTGTATTTACTAAGAATAACTAAAAAATTTACAGGTGTTATACTCCGTAATCATTTTTATTCAAAAATAGTTTTGAATAATTTGAGTCTATATTTAATTTAATTCTGAGATGGTTATTATGGATAATTTACGTATTGTTCTAATTGTTGTTGCGTCCTTGGTCATTATTGCATTATTGATTCATGGATTTTGGATCAATAAAAAGGAACGCTCTTCTTTATTTAATTCTGATAAAAGGAAGAAAAACCAGCAAAATGCTCAACAGTATGAAAATAGCTATATCGATGATATAGAAGAAGATGATGTGATATTAATCACACCTAAAAACAAAAAAAATAGTGAAAGTGTAGATAAAAACACACCGGATGAACTCGTTCAAGAAACCATGCCTAAGCAAGAGGATCTATTTGTTAACAATCATCATCAAGAACCAACAACACAAGATCCAGCTCCAAAAGAGCCAAACATAAGCATGAACCATGATCTATTTGACGATGAACCCTTAAAAACTGAAGCTAATGTATCGATAGAAAAAGCTGATGCTAAACGTGACGATAAAATTCAACCAGCTACCCAAAAAACAAAACCAGAAAAACTTAACATCAATAAAAATGATGAAGATAAAACCGAAATTATTATCTTAAACATAAAAGGCATCAACGGTAAGTTATTACAAGGCGATGTATTATTAGGCAGTATTATGCAATCAGGGTTTCAATTTGGTGATATGCGAATTTTCCATCGGCATGTTGACCCTGCCGGTAATGGCCCAATACTTTTTAGTTTGGCAAATATGGTTAATCCAGGCTATCTCGATCCTGAAACCATGCACGAATTTACAACGCCGGGCGTTTCAATTTTTATGGTTGCACCGACTCAAGGTAACAATCAACAAAACTTTAAACTGATGTTACAAACTGCCCAACGTATTGCTGATGATGTTAATGGTGTTGTGTTAGATGATGAACATCATATGCTGACACCACAAAAAATTGATAGTTACAAAGAACGCATCAAAAAAGCGTGTAACGAAATTTAACCCCAACGTCTTTTCAGTAATCATTCTTCACTACCACCGTCAATGTAATTTGATGGTGGTAATTAAAACTTCGAACAGCTTATAAAATTGGCTGTTTGGAAATAATAATTATCTTGTCTGACAAAATCAGAGTACTAGGAATGTGATAATCTTTTAACGCTCATGTATTAATTTAAGAGTCGAACACTATGCCATTATCAAATAAACCCGAAAATACTGCACACCAAACTATACCGAATGAAGACATCAAACAACAAATAGTATCATTACGTGCTTTAATTAGACATCACGAATACTGCTACTATGTTCTTGATACTCCTGAAATCCCTGATGTGGAGTATGATAAATTATTCAAACAACTTCAGTCATTGGAACAGCAATATCCTTCACTGATTACGCCTGACTCGCCTACCCAGCGAGTAGGCGGTAGTCCGTTAGCACAATTCTCAACAATTAAGCATCAAATACCAATGTTATCATTAGATAATGTATTTGATGAATCGAGTTTTCTTGCCTTCAATAAACGAATTAAAGATCGATTGAATTTACCAGAAAACCAGTCTGTTGAATATTGCTGTGAATTAAAACTTGATGGATTAGCAGTAAGTTTACTCTATGAAAAGGGTAAATTTGTACAAGCGGCAACACGCGGTGATGGTACTACAGGAGAAGATATCACAGCTAATGTTAAAACAATTAAAACGATTCCTTTAGTGTTAATTGGTGACAATATCCCTGAACGTTTAGAAGTTCGAGGTGAAGTGTTTATGACACATAAAGGATTTGAAAAACTCAATGCAGATTCGCAAAAACAGAATGAAAAACTATTTGCAAATCCTCGTAATGCCGCAGCTGGATCACTGCGACAATTAGATCCTAAAATTACCGCTAAAAGACCTTTAACCTTTTTTTGTTATGGAGTTGGTATTGTTGAAGGCGCGAGTTTACCCGATACCCATTATCAACGTTTGATGCAATTTAAGGCATGGGGATTACCGGTTAGTAATAAAGTTGAAATTCGCCAAGGTGCACAAGCCGCGCTAAATTATTTTAATCAAGTTGGTCAAGAAAGAATGTCACTTGGGTTTGACATCGATGGCGTTGTGATTAAGGTTAATAGTATTTCATTACAAAATGAGCTTGGCTTTGTAGCTAGAGCACCGCGTTGGGCAACAGCATTTAAGTTTCCGGCACAAGAAGAAGTGACGCAATTAAAAAAAGTTGACTTCCAAGTTGGAAGAACTGGTGCGATAACGCCAGTTGCAAGACTTGAACCAGTCTCGGTTGCCGGCGTTATTGTCAGTAATGCTACCCTTCACAACAACGATGAAATAATCAGATTAGACATTCGTGAAGGCGATTATGTTACAGTACGTAGAGCCGGAGATGTTATTCCCAAAATTGTCTCGGTAATACTAGATCGTAGACCAGCTGATAGTAAAGCAATTACCTTTCCAACCCATTGCCCAATTTGTGGCTCGTTAATTGTTCGAGATGAAGGACAAGCGATATCACGCTGTGCGGGTGGATTAATTTGTCCAGCTCAACGAAAAGAAGCGCTTAAACATTTTGTTTCACGCCGAGCGATGAACGTTGATGGTATGGGCGATCGACTCATTGAACAGCTTGTCGATAAAGATTATGTTAAAACACCTGTTGATCTCTATAAATTAACACTGCCAATGTTATGCTCTTTAGATAAAGTAGGCGAAAAATTGGCTAATAACTTATTAAATGCATTAGCCACATCTAAAAATACGACATTAAACCGTTTTATTTTTGCATTGGGCATTCCTAATGTGGGTGAAGTAACAGCTGAAAATTTAGTTAATCAATTAGGTGATTTAAAAGCGATTGAAAGTGCTTCACTCGAACAATTACAAACCGTCAATGATATTGGTGCAGTGATTGCCGAAAGTATTATTGATTTCTTTCAAGAACCGCATAATCGTGATGTAATAACGCAATTAACGAGCGATGAAATCGATATTCATTGGCCTGCGGTTTCCCCACAATCTCCAATTAGTAACATCAATTCACCGTTTTTAGGTAAAACTGTGGTGCTAACAGGTACATTATCGAGTTTAACCCGTGATGAAGCAAAAGATAGATTAAAACAATTAGGCGCTAAAGTGGCGGGTAGCGTCTCTAAAAATACCGATATGGTTGTTGCTGGTGAATCTGCCGGTTCAAAATTAGACAAAGCCCAACAGCTGGGTATAACAATCATTGATGAGCAAGAGTTTATCAATTTACTTAATGAATAAATAACAAATATACTGGCATCTATTTCACTATTTATTGAAAATAGTGAAATAGCGAAAACTAAGGAGAATGTCATGCCATTATTAGATAGTTTTAAAGTCGATCATACTAAAATGAACGCACCTTTTGTCCGTATTGCTAAAACAATGAAAACCCCTAAAGGTGATGATATTAGTGTATTTGATCTTCGTTTTACTGTTCCCAATAAAGAGTTATTGCCAGAAAAAGGCATTCATACATTAGAACATCTATTTGCAGGATTTATGCGCGATCATCTTAATAGTGATAAAGTCGAAATTATTGATATCTCGCCAATGGGATGTCGAACCGGATTTTACATGAGCCTGATAGGTAAACCTGAAGAATCACGAGTGGTAGATGCATGGCTACAATCTATGCAAGATGTATTAAATGTTGAATCACAAAAACAGATTCCCGAATTGAATGAATATCAGTGTGGGACTTACAAAATGCACTCACTAGATGAAGCAAAAGCAATTGCACGTAAAATTATTCAGTCAGGAATTGGAATTTGCAATAATCATGATATTGCATTAACTGAAGAACAACTCGTAACAATCAATCAATAAGGAAATAATATGCCAAACGTTGTTATTGACTTTTTAGAAGGTCGCACTATAGAACAAAAAAGAGAAATGGCAAAACGTGTAACCAATGCTATCGCCGAAACACTAAATTGTAAGCCTGAAGCAGTACAAATTATTATGCACGAAATTTCAAAAGACCAAATTGCGAATGGTGGTGTTTTGCGGTGTGATAAAGATTAATTAAACTCAAGACTCAATTTATACTCAATCAAAAAATAAAAAGCGTTTGTCATAATTTATGGCATATCATGCACATTTCATTTAAAACCTTAAAAATCATTCTGTTTTTAAGGTTTATCTATTTTAAATCTTGGGCAACGTTTGTAATATTGAACATGATATAAAATACTTAGTGATTGCAATGAAGGTGAAGTAAATGCCCCATTTTACTGACTTTGGTTGCCAAATAGTGCTCATTATTAGGATTTTCACCCACTTCTAACGGCACCCTTTCAGTAATTTTTATGCCTGCTTGTTCAAGCACTCTTATTTTTTCTGGATTATTGGTTAATAGTCTAATATCAGATACACCAAGTAATGTTAGCATGTCTGCGCAGAGCGTAAAGTCACGTTCGTCAGCAGCAAACCCCAGCTGCTCATTCGCTTCTACTGTATCTAGTCCTTGATCTTGCAGAGCGTAAGCGCGAATTTTATTAAGCAAACCAATATTGCGACCTTCTTGACGATGATAAAGTAAAATTCCCCGTCCTGCTTGTGCTATCTGTTTTAAAGCCGCCTCTAGCTGAAAACCACAATCACAACGTAAACTAAATAGCGCATCGCCAGTTAGGCACTCTGAATGAATTCTTGTTAATACCGGCTCTTTATTTGCAATATCACCCAAAACTAACGCCACATGATCCTTACCAGTTGCAATTTCTTCAAATCCCACAATAGTGAAACATTCCCATGGGGTTGGCAGTTTTGCTTGTGCAACAAGTTTTAATTGCATCATTATCTCCGTATTGAATAAAACTTAAATAGAATTTTTTAAAAAACTCTCTTCCATGCTAAAATATATAGCAATTTGTGCTTAATTGAGTTTTTAAATGGGGTTAATAATAAAAAAAACAATAGCCACGCTGGCTATTTTCTTAGTTATACCTTTAGTAATTATAGCTATAAATTGGCATTGGCAACCAGAATCATTAAATAATACATCCAAATTTTTTTTCGTCATAACAGAAACGGCAAGTTTTCCTTGGGCAATAATAACATCATTCGTTTTGTTTATCCTGTTTTGCTTATTATTAAACATTAAAACGACAAAAAAAATAGTATTAATAGGAATACTTCTTGTGGGTGCAATACTAACGGGGCAAATGATTAAAGCTGTTATCAAATCTCAAACGGCAGAATCTCGACCCTATGTATTATGGATGAATAAACAATATCAGTTAAGTGATGATAAATTCTATTCGTTGGCTAAATTAGAAAAAAAACAACTCATTGATCAGTTATTGACTAATTCCAACATGATCCCAACTTGGTTACGTCAACATTGGCAAAACGAAACAGGTTATTCATTTCCATCAGGACATACTTTATTTGCAGTAACATGGGCTTTTTTAGCAGTAACATTATTAGGCTTTAAACGCCATTATATTGTGGTCTATATGTTGATTATTTGGGCATTATTAATTGAAATTAGTCGATTATGTTTGGGTATGCACAGCCCAGTTGATCTGTTGTGTGGTGTTTTAGTTGCTTGGATCATTTCATTAATTTGCTATTTTTATGCACAAAAATATCATATAGTAGATAACTGATAATTAGCGTAAACCGTGTTGAAATAATATTTGAGAATAACGCTCATTTTAAATAACGTTAAAATAATAAAAAGGTTATTATTATGAAATTTATTATATCCATTCTATTGATAATTATTATTTTTGCCCTATCTATTTCGGTAGGCGCATTCAATGATGAAGTGGTAACATTTAACTATTTATTTGCTAAAACCGAATTAAGATTATCAGTTCTATTGGCGCTATTTTTTGGCTCTGGCTTTATTATTGGAATGATATTAACAGGAATTTTCTTTATTAAATTAAAACTACAACATTCTTCAACAAAACGTAAATTAAATAAATTACAAAAAAAATATGATGATAGTATAGCTGATCATCAAAAAGATAATTTAATTAAACCTCATCAAGAATAAAATATTATGTTTGAATTGTTATTTCTATTATTACCTATTGCTGCCGCTTACGGTTGGTATATGGGCGATAGAAATGCTAAACAAAAATATACAAATCAATCAAATCGACTATCTCGAGAATATGTAGATGGTCTTAACTTTCTTTTATCTAACCAAAAAGATAAAGCTGTCGATCTGTTCCTTGATATGCTTAAAGAAGATGAAGGCACGTTAGAAGCACATCTGACTTTAGGCAATTTATTTCGTTCTCGTGGCGAAGTAGATAGAGCGATACGAATCCATCAAGCATTAATGGAAAGTTCATCCCTCTCTTTTGAACAACGATTATTAGCCATTCAACAACTTGGACGTGATTATATGGTTGCAGGTCTTTATGACCGCGCTGAAGAGATGTTTTTACAACTCATTGATGAAGAAGATTTTCAACAACATGCGTTACAACAACTTATTTTTATTTATCAATCAACCAGTGAATGGATTAATGCAATTAATACTGCCACCAAGTTGGTTAAACTCGGCAATACAAGATACAAAACAGATATAGCTCAATTTTATTGTGAGTTAGCTTCGCTTGCTATCGCCAATGAAGACCTTGAAAAAGCGTATAGTTTATTACAAAAATCGGCAGCAGCCGATGCTAAGTGTGCTCGAACCTCACTGATGTTAGGACGCGTATTGATTGTGCAAAATAAAATTGAACAAGCAATTGAATCATTCAAACAGATACTTGAACAAGATAAAGCCTTTATCGGTGAAGCTTTACCTTTATTAAAAGAGTGTTATCTTAAATTAAATAAAGAAGACGAATTTCAGCAGTTTTTACAATTATGTGTTGATCAAGATTCAGGCAATGTCGCTGAACTCATGCTTGCCGATATCATTGAAAAAAAGAGAGGTCTTGATGCAGCCCAGAACTATATGTATCGAGAGTTATTAAAACACCCTAATTTAAAAGGGTTTTATCGTTTAATGGATTACCATGTTGCCGATGCCGAACAAGGTCGAGCAAAAGAGAGCCTATTATTGTTACGTAATATGGTAGGTGAGCAAATAAAAATAGTACCAAATTACCGTTGTCAAAAATGTGGATTTACGGTTAATTCAATTTACTGGTTATGCCCTGGTTGTCGTTCATGGTCTACAATTAAACCTGTTCGTGATTTTGAACAGCATTCTGAAAAATAAAGAGTTTTTTATGTTTTTAATCGATTCGCACTGTCATTTAGATAGTTTAGACTTTAATACTAAGTCAATTGAGCAAGTACTACAAAAAGCAACTGAAAATGATGTTAAACACTGCTTAAGCGTAGCAACAACCTTATCTGGTTATGAATCAATGAAGCGCTTACTGACACCTTACACTAATCAATGTTCTTTTTCGTGTGGTATTCATCCCCTTAATCTTGATGACGAACCTTATGACGCTGACCGCTTCGAAAATTTGGCTAAAGAAGAGAATGTTGTCGCTTTAGGTGAAACAGGACTTGATTACTATTATCAGCAAGATAATCTAGAGCTTCAACAGCATAATTTTATTGAACATATACGTCTTGGTAGAAAGCTTAGCAAGCCAATCATCGTCCATACACGAAATGCCAGACAAGATACATTAACAATCTTAAAAGAACAGCACGTCCATTCAGGTGTGTTACATTGTTTCACCGAAGATATTGATACGGCAAAAAAACTATTAGACTTAAGTTTTTATATCTCTTTTTCAGGCATTATTACCTTCAAAAATGCCGAAGCGTTAAGAGAAGTGGCAAAATTTGTGCCATTAGATCGTATTTTAATCGAAACTGATTCACCCTATTTAGCTCCAGTACCTTATCGTGGTAAAGAAAACCAACCTGCTTATGTGCGGGAAGTTGCGCAATATTTATCGGTTCTCAAAGGTATTTCTTTAGCGCAACTAGCACAGCAAACCACTTATAATTTTTGTCAATTATTCAATCTTCGAGGAAAGTTAAATGAAGTATAAATTAGCTATTGATTGGGACCATTTTCTAGCAAATTATTGGCAAAAAAAACCCGTTATTTTACGAAAAGCCTTTGCGGAGTTTGTCGATCCAATCACACCCGATGAACTTGCTGGACTCGCGATGGAAGAAGAGCTTGATAGCCGAATTGTGACGAATAAAAATGGAAAATGGGATGCTAAATTTGGTCCTTTTACGCATTACGATGATCTGGGTGAGGATCACTGGAGTTTATTAGTGCAAGCGGTAGATCATTGGCATGAACAGGCAGCAACGTTAGTTGAACCGTTTAAGTGTATTCCTCATTGGCAATTTGAAGATCTTATGATTTCTTATGCAACAAAAGGGGCTGGTGTTGGACCGCATATTGACAACTATGATGTTTTTATCATTCAAGGTATGGGATGTCGACGTTGGCAAGTTGGCGATCGTAATCCTAATTACAAACAGTTTAGTGCTCACAAAGCGCTATTACATGTAGAAGCTTATCAGCCGATTATTGATGAAGAAATCACCGCCGGTGATATTTTATATATTCCAATTGGCTTTCCACATAATGGTGTATCAATTGGCGAATCACTAAGTTATTCAGTTGGCTTTAGAACGCAAACTTCACAAGAATTATTAAGTGGTTTTGCTGATTATGTGATTGATAACTTACCAAATGGGATTTTTTATCAAGATCCAGACTTAAAATTACCAAGCGATCCTTATCGTATCGAGCCCTATGAGCTAGAAAAACTACAAGGGCAAATGATCGACCTCATCAAAAACCCAGACTTATTCAATGACTGGTTTGGTAAACACATCACAATACCTATGCATGATCTTAACATCATCCCAGCAGATCCCGCCTATGAGCTAGATGAATTTGAAGAAATTCTAAAATCTGGTGCCGAACTACATCGTGTACCGAGTATACGTATTGTAAAAATAGAGGATACGGCTTATATCAATGGTGAAAAAATACCCTTACCGATGGAAACCATCGACCTATTATGTGAAACCGATGTACTTTACTACGAACAATTACAAGATGAACAAACCCTAAATGTCATGTTAAAATTGGTCAATCTTGGTTACTGGTATTTTGACGAAGAGTAAATTTTGTTCAAAAACTATTGGCTAAAAAAAGCTACCCGAAAAAACTGCAAAATGGCGAAATTATCGGCTAATTTGTCTAAAAAATTAGATAGTTATAAAATTTAACCAAATAATTTCGCCTCAATAAAAATAAACAAAATAAAACCGACTAATTTCGGCTTTTCATTTGGATTTTTATTACTTTTAAGTATATACTTGCCCCGCTTTAAAATACCCGCCTGTTTAATGATGAATTACATCATAAATGCTTTTTATTAGTGAACGATCTTTTTAACAACTAGAGGTACACATGAATAATGAAACAATCCTAGTCAAGCAAGCCGAAAGTGAAAACCTGAAAATTACCCCATATCAAAAAAAGACGCTTTTCGCATCTACAGTTGGTTATGCTCTAGATGGTCTAGACATGATGATTTTAGGTGTTTGTTTTAGTCTCATCGCTGCGACCTATAATCTGACAAAAGCAGATCTGGGTACTTTAACCTCGGTCACGCTTTTAGGTGCGGTAATCGGTGGTATTTTATTCGGTATACTTGCTGACAAATATGGTCGGGTAAGGGTTTTTTCTTGGACTATTTTAATTTTCTCTTTATTTACTGGACTTTGTGCGCTCTCCCCTAATTACGAATGCTTTTTAATTTTTCGATTTCTAAGTGGGCTCGGTTTAGGTGGCGAATTTGGCATTGGCATGACACTTGTTTCAGAAAGTTGGCCTAAAAGCAAGCGCTCAAGAGCAACTTCTATTGTCGCATTAGGCTTTCAATTAGGTATTATTTTAGCAGCACTAACAGTCAACTTTATTGGTGAAGTTTATGGTTGGCGCTGGGCTTTTGCGATGGGAGTATTGCCTGCTTTATTTGTTGCTTGGACACGTAAAGGACTAAAGGAACCCGAAATTTGGCAAAATTTAAAAGATCAAAATAAAAATAAAATCGCAATTAACAAGTTATTTAAAACACCAAAAACGACAGCCACTACTATTGGTTTAACCATAGCCTGCGCGGTACAGAATTTTGGCTTTTATGGACTGATGGTTTGGATGCCAAACATGATTGCAACTGAATTAAAATTACCGTTCAAAAACACTATGTTTTGGACCATCTCAACAACGATTGGGATGTCATTAGGGATTTTAATCTTTGGTTGGCTATGTGACAAATTTGGTCGGCGCCCTTCTTATATTGTTTTTTTACTGGTTTCTGCTATATCGATTTGGTTTTACTTTCACCAAACAGATATGGTGATTCTTATTATATTTGGTTCTGTAATTGGCTTTTTTGTCAATGGAATGATGGGCGGTTATGGCGCATTGCTTGCTGAACACTACCCAACAGATGCAAGATCAAGTGCCGAAAACATTATTTTCAATGTTGGACGGGGAATTGCTGGCATATCGCAAGTTTTGATTGCTTATTTAGCCACTGTTTATTCCATCAGTTATGCCTTAGCGTTACTTTCGACCGCTTATTTACTGTCTGCGGCTGCATTTATCTTTTTAATCCCCGAAACAAAAGGTAAGACATTAGAATAATACAAAAAAACAGGGCTACTGCCCTGTTTAAATAACTTAGCCGATTAATCAAAAAAATATTAATTAGTGTTACATGAAGCAGGGGTTAATGTTACGCTAAATATCTTTTCATCATTAATATAATAGCTATGAACGGCACCATTAGGAAATGCACCTCTAAACTCTTTAATTTGTTGATTATCCGAACAGTAAACCTTTTTCAAACTTTCAGTTGTCATTTTTTCGGTTTCAGGGATTTGCAATGAATCCTTAGATACATTAATGATATAGCGATAATTAATTACATCATTATCTTTAAAGATATCAACTAAGCTAGTTTTTGAATCAACTTTAGCTGGGAGTACTTTTTTTGCCTCACTAATAATTAAATCTTGTAATTTAGTAAGATCAGCTTTATCAGGCGCCTTTACCTTATTACTATTATCACAACCGAACAAAACAACACACATTAAAGCTATTGAAGTGATTTTTAAGAATTTCATATAATATATTCCTTAGTTATTATTTCGTTGATTATAAATTAGATAGTTTTACAAACGTATATAGCGCATTTTTTATATTATTACCACATAAATTTATGTACAGACAATAAAGTTATAGAATATTCTTCGCCAACACATAAAACTTGTAACACATTAATTGAAAAAAGCGACAAAGAAGGCTAAAACGCTAACAAGCTTTTACTCGTGATAGTTACCCCATCGATTCATCCATAAAAAATATAACTAATTTTTTGCTCATAGCCATTTTTTTAAAAATTAAAGCGTATTTTGTGCTTTTAAGCGATTTCTTCAATTCACTATTTAAATAAAAAGGGCTTTAATTCGCCCTTTTAAAATAAAATTACCCAAAATTTTACAATGGTTGCACCCCATTGAAAGCATTATTTATTATCGCAATCGCTTGGTTTTAACGTTAACGTTAATGCTTTATCGTTATTGATGTAATAATTATGAGTCTCCCCTTGAGTAAAAGCAGTTCTTATTGCGCTAATGCCAATATCTTTACCGCAATAGAAAGTTTTTAATTTAGCTAACATTGCGTTTTGATTAGTCTGAGCTTGTAATGCATCTTTAGTGAGGTTGTTTACCGAATATTTATAACTAATCATATTATCGTCTTTCGCAACATCGACTAAAGTGACATTTTGATCAATACCTGAAGGTAATTTTTGTTTTACTGCTTTAATAATAAGATCTTGAGCAAGATTATAATTACCGTCCTTTATTTGATTGAGAATATTTTCTGTTTCTAACTTCGTTTTATCGTATAAATCTTGGGCTTTGTCACCTACGGCAGAACTCGTGTCTACCACTTGTTGTTTAATATCATCCATCTTAGATTTTGAATCATCACAATTGACTAAAAATAACCCCATTATTGATAGAACGATTACTTTGTATGTTTTCATTGTAAAACCCTTTTAAATGTGGAGAATTGTTGAATATTTCTAATGCCTGAAAATAGCGGCATCTAAATAATTTAATGTATATAAAACTCATTGATTAAAATTCAATTTTTAATGGTTGATAAATCAATCTGCTTATCATGGCAGTTATGGATTAATTAGTGTGATAACCACCTGTTACGCCATAAGTTTCGGCTGTAGTATAACTGGACTCTTCACTTGCTAAATGTACATACACGCCACACAGTTCAACAGGTTGACCAGCGCGTTGTAAAGGTGTTTGTTTACCAAATTCTGGAATCGCTTCACTTGGCTGCCCACCACAAATTTGTAATGGTGTCCAAACAGGGCCTGGGGCTACACAATTCACACGAATGCCTTTACTTGCCAATTGTTTAGCCAGTCCACGAGAAAAGGCAATAATAGCAGACTTGGTTGAAGCATAATCAAGAAGATTTCCACTCGGTTGGAATGCTTGAACTGATGATGTAGTAATGATTGTTGAGCCTGGTTTTAAATAATTTAACGCCGCTTTAACTACCCAAAATAATGAAAATACATTTATTTCAAAGGTTTTTACAATTTGCTCAGTGGTCAATTTAGCAATATCTTCAACTGCAGTTTGTTTGCCAGCAACCAATGTTAAGTTATCTAATCCACCAAGCTTATCATGCGCTTGTTTAACCAGTTTTTTACAAAAAGATTCATCACTTAAATCACCTGGAATCAATACCGCTTTGCGGCCAACAGATTCAATTACTTTAGCAACATCCTCAGCATCCTTTTGTTCAAACGAAAGATAGTTTATTGCTACATCAGCGCCCTCTTTAGCATAAGCGATTGCCGCAGCACGACCTATGCCAGAATCCCCACCGGTTACTAACATTTTTCGACCAGCTAAACGTTGGTGCCCTTGGTAACTTTTTTCACCGCAATCAGGAATGGGTTTCATATCACATTGTAGCGCGGGCGCGGTTTGTTTTTGCTTTTGAAATTTTGTGTGGTGATATTTTGTCGTTGGATTATAAATTTGTTCACTCATCGTTTTTTCTCCTAAGTTAAATACGTTTTTTACAAATCAAAATAACTTTAATAAAATCATTAAGATAAAACAAAATACTATTTCGAAAAATTATGCAGTAAATAAATTAAATATATGTGATGGTAAAACTTACTATTTGTTTTTATATCATCACCCTCATGTAGGAATGGAATATTGGGTGAATTGTTATAGATAGCTATCCTTGGCAGGTTAATAGGACCGTGAATAATATTAAACGTTGAATTATTTATTGGTGAAATATTATTCTATTTTAGTCTAGCAAATAAATTGATATTAAGCCAGATATAACCAATTACATTAGCTTGTTATTATTTGAATTCGTCAGTTTGTTAAAACTAAAAATATTGTCTATAAGCATAAATATACTATCTCTCTTTCTGTGTAGAAATTAGACGTGACCGATTTAATCTTCGTCACAGTCATCAGGTTGTAATTCAACGATGATTATTTCTTGATCATCAATATAATAATGATAATTTGCACCGTTTGGAAAAAAATGTTTTAGCTGTTTCACTTCGTCATTATCACTACAATAAGTTCTAAGTAATTTATCCCGAATCGTATCTTGAGTCGTTGGTAATAAGAGAGCATATTTAGACATATCTTTTACTTCGTATTTATAATTAATAACGTCATCTTCTTTGTAAATATCAACCAAAGTGGTAAGTGCATCAACAAATATGGGTAATTTTTTTTTAACAGGATTAATGACTAAATCATCAACCGTGTTATTTTCCTTTGGTGATGAACTAGCATTATTATTCTTATTTGAAGGTGAATTTTTTTTCTTGTTATCACAATTAATTAACAAAAAACACATTAATAGCAAAGGAATTATCTTAAAATTCGTCATAGTTGTCTTTCCCTTTAAATTACTGAATAACCGATACTTTTGTATATAAATTTTATGCAGTCTTCTTTGAAAAGATAATGAAGAACGTTAGAAAATATTGTTAATAAAACAGCAATGAAACATCGCTAAAATGGCGTATTAATATGATTAAAAAATAATTATTAGAATTACTTAGTTTTGATTCTGAAATAATGTTTAATTAAAAATAACGTTTAACACGCTATCGTTAATCGATAAAATCACTGCTTTATAATTTGTGACTAAGCTAAAAGTTAACTATAAACGACTATTATTGATGTGTGACAAAAAATTTTTTACTGTTTAAGCTAATCTTATATTAATCTATTTTTATTTCATTGAATAGAGACAACAATTCAATTAATTGATCGTACTAGCTGACGTTATTGTTACCACGTTTGAGCAGAATTTTTCATAAGCTATACGCATTGATTAAAAAAAAGTTGCACTTTTTTTAAAAACGAGTATTTTGTTAAAAATAACTTTTTGAAAATGACATAATTTTAATATATAAGCTTATGAACTTTTTACGTAAAAACGTCCTCATTAATATCCTAGTCAGCGTGGTCATTATTCCTGCGCGGGGGCGTTTTTCGATGTAAAAATATGTTCATACATAGAATTAAAACCCCCGCCCCCAAAAGCGGGGGTTTTTTTATGAATAATAAACGAGCAGAATAGAATAAGTGAGGAAGAAATGTTAGGAACACAGTGGATAGTAAAAACCTTAAAAGAAAAAGGCGTAACTACCGTTTTTGGATATCCTGGTGGACAAATTATGCCTCTTTATGACGCGCTTTATGATGGTGGTATTGAACATGTTTTATGCCGCCATGAACAAGGCGCTGCTATGGCAGCCATAGGCTATGCCAGGGCCACCGGTAAAATTGGCGTTTGTATTGCAACATCAGGACCAGGGGCAACCAATATCATTACCGGACTTGCTGATGCGTTGATTGATTCGGTACCGATTGTTGCGATAACAGGACAAGTTCCAAATAAACTAATAGGTACCGATGCATTTCAAGAAGTGGATGTTTTAGGATTATCATTAGCTTGTACTAAACACAGTTATTTAATTGATCAAGCAGAAAACTTACCCAATATTTTAGAAGAGGCTTTTTATTTAGCCAATTCAGGCAGGCCAGGACCAATACTTATTGATGTTCCTAAAGATATTCAGCTTGCAGATCTTAATTATCAAAAATATTTATCGCCAATCACAACTCATCTTAATCTTAATAATACTTCAAAATCCAATATCTCTCCTGCTGACATTGAACTCGCTAAAACCATGATATCCCAAGCTAAAAAACCTATGCTATATATTGGGGGTGGAGTTGGTTTATCTGGCGCGATTGACGAGCTTAGACAGTTTATGAATTTTACTCAAATACCGAGTGTATCAACACTTAAAGGTTTGGGCGCGGCTGATATCAATAATCCTTATTATTTAGGGTTAATTGGTATGCATGGTTCAAAAGCAGCTAATTTAGCTGTGCAAGAGTGTGATCTATTAATTGCTTTAGGCGTAAGATTTGATGACCGGGTCACGGGCAATTTAAATGAATTTGCTCGGCATGCCAAAGTGATTCATATTGATATTGATCAAGCTGAAATTAATAAATTAAAACAAACCCACTTAGGGTTACAAGGTGATATAAAAAGCGTTCTACCATCAATTCATCAAGCTGTTGCAATAGGTGACTGGCATAACAAAATCCAAGAATTGAAAAACCTATATCCCACTCGCTATGATCATCCAGGCGATCCAATTTATGCACCAGCATTATTAAAAACGCTATCTGAGCGAAAGTCGCCAACTACAATTGTAACAACTGATGTCGGTCAACACCAAATGTGGACAGCACAACATATGCAGTTTAATGATCCCAAAAATTTTATTACTTCAAGTGGACTCGGTACCATGGGATTTGGATTACCTGCGGCAATTGGCGCTCAACTAGCCAGACCTAATGACAGTGTAATTTGTATTTCTGGTGATGGTTCTATCATGATGAATATTCAAGAACTCACTACAATTAAACGCAAAAAGTTACCGATAAAAATTGTTTTAATTGATAATCAACGTTTAGGTATGGTAAGGCAATGGCAAGAGTTATTTTTTAACCAACGCTATAGTGAGACTAATTTATCTGATAATCCCGATTTTTTAATGTTAGCCAAAGCATTTGATATAACTGGTGAAAAAATAACAAAAAAATCTGAAATTGAACCAGCAATAACTAACATGCTAAATTCGCCTAATGCTTATTTATTGCATGTTTGCATTGATGAATTAGAAAACGTTTGGCCATTAGTACCACCTGGTGCATCTAATGAAAATATGTTAGATAAAAAGGGAAACAATAAATGATGAGTGAAAGAACGAAACAGCAGCTATGCATTAAAGCTTATGACAATTTAGGGGCACTAGAGCGTATTTTACGTGTCATACGTCATCGTGGTGCGCATATTGAAAACTTAACAATGCAAATTGAAGATCAACATATTTTTGCCTTAGTGTTGACATGCACCACCGAACGCAGCGTTGCAGCTTTATGCAATCAAATTAACAAATTAGTGGATGTTATTTCAGTTGAAATATGAATTTGTTTCATCGATAACTGTCGATGAAATAATAATTAAAAATAATATAGATATATTTAGAAAGTTAAACAAAGTTAATAGTATAATGCTTGACCTTTAAAAGAATAAAGATAAAGCAACATACTTGCTTAACAAAAAGTAAAATTGAGAGGAAAACAAAATGGGTACTACAGCGAAATCTGATTATATTTGGTTGAATGGTGAAATGGTTCCATGGGCTGATGCAAAAATACATGTCATGTCTCATGCTTTGCATTATGGTACCTCTGTTTTTGAAGGTGTGCGTTGCTATAACACACATAAAGGCCCAGTTATCTTTCGTCATAAAGAACATGCTCAACGATTATTAAATTCAGCCAAGATTTATCGTTTTCCTGTCCCTTATACGCTAGAAGAGATCATGGAAGCAACTCGCCAAGTCATCAAAAAAAATAATCTTGAAAGTGCATACATCCGCCCTTTAGTCTTTATTGGTGATGTTGGCATGGGCGTTATTCCACCAGCCGGCTACAAAACCGACGTGATGATCGCGGCGTTTCCATGGGGCGCTTATCTTGGTGAAGATGCCTTAGAACAAGGTATTGATGCAATGGTATCATCATGGAATCGTTTTGCACCAAATACCATCCCAGCAGCGGCTAAAGCGGGGGGTAACTACTTATCATCACTACTTATCGGATCAGAAGCTCGAGCTAATGGCTTCCAAGAAGGGATCGCGTTAGACGTAAACGGTCAGCTTTCTGAAGGTTCAGGCGAAAACTTATTTATCGTCAAAGACGGCATACTATTTACCCCATTACTATCATCATCCGCCCTACCAGGGATCACCCGTGATGCTATCATCAAACTTGCACATGATCTTGGAATTGAAGTACGTGAACAAACGCTTTCACGTGAATCACTATACCTTGCTGACGAAGTATTTATGACAGGTACCGCGGCCGAAATCACACCAGTACGTAGTGTTGATCGAATCCAAGTTGGTATTGGTCGTTGTGGCCCAATCACAAAACAAATCCAACAAACTTTCTTTGGTTTATTTAACGGTAAAACCGAAGATAAATATGGTTGGTTAGATCCAGTTAAATAAACGTCATTTTCTAATCCACTAATTCATTTTAGTGGATTGGCTTTTTAAAGTTACGATACAAAATTATCAACCGATAGGAATCGGTCGCTTACATAAAAAAATTGGGAGCAAGAAATGCCTAAATATCGTTCAGCCACCTCTATAGAAGGTCGCAACATGGCGGGTGCCCGTGCCTTATGGCGTGCAACAGGCGTAAAAAATGAAGACTTTGGTAAACCTATTATTGCGGTGGTTAACTCATTCACACAATTTGTACCGGGGCATGTTCATTTAAAAGATATAGGTCAACTGGTAGCAAAAGAAATTGAAGCATGTGGTGGCATTGCTAAAGAATTTAACACAATTGCTGTCGATGACGGTATCGCCATGGGTCATGGTGGGATGCTTTACTCACTGCCATCACGAGAATTAATTGCTGACTCTGTAGAATACATGGTTAATGCCCATTGTGCTGACGCCATGATCTGTATTTCAAACTGTGACAAAATCACACCAGGCATGTTAATGGCATCACTTCGTTTAAATATTCCAACGGTGTTTGTGTCTGGTGGTCCAATGGAAGCAGGAAAAACTAAACTTTCAGATCAAATTATTAAGTTAGATTTAGTTGATGCCATGATTCAAAGCGCAAATCCAAATGTCAGTGATGCTGATAGTAAAGCCATTGAGGAGTCTGCCTGTCCAACTTGTGGTTCATGCTCGGGCATGTTCACCGCAAATTCTATGAACTGCTTAACTGAAGCTTTAGGACTTTCATTACCGGGTAATGGATCGTTAGTTGCAACGCATAAACAGCGCGAACAGCTATTTTTAAAAGCAGCTAAACGCATAGTTGAAATCACGAAACGTTATTATGAACATGATGATGAATCTTACCTTCCGCGTTCTATTGCAACCAAATCGGCTTATGAAAATGCCATGTCTCTTGATATCGCTATGGGGGGTTCAACCAACACGGTGTTACACTTACTTGCCACTGCGCAAGAAGGTGAAATCGACTTTACTATGTCTGATATTGATAGATTATCTCGTAAAGTCCCGCATTTATGTAAGGTTGCGCCAAGTACAGCGCTGTATCATATGGAAGATGTACATAGAGCCGGCGGTGTTGTCTCTATCTTGTCTGAACTTGATAAAGCTGGATTACTAAATCGTGATGTTCACAATGTATTAGGACTCTCTTTACACGAAACCTTTGCACAATATGATATCACCCAAACCAAAGACGAATCAGTGAAAAAAATGTATCGAAGCGGCCCTGCCGGTATTCGTACAACGAAAGCATTTTCACAAGATTGCTATTGGGATAGTTTAGATGATGACCGTGTAAATGGCTGTATTCGCGACAAAGAACACGCTTATAGCCAAGATGGAGGTCTTGCCACACTTTATGGTAACCTTGCAGAAGATGGCGCAATTGTTAAAACAGCTGGCGTTGCGGCTGAAAACTTAGTATTCCGCGGCCCTGCTAAAGTTTACGAAAGCCAAGAAGATGCGGTTGATGCAATCTTGGGAGGGCGAGTTGTTGAAGGTGATGTAGTTGTAATCATCTATGAAGGACCAAAAGGTGGGCCTGGCATGCAAGAAATGCTTTATCCGACTAGCTATTTAAAATCAATGGGATTAGGCAAAAAATGTGCACTTATTACTGATGGCCGATTTTCTGGCGGTTCTTCAGGTCTATCCATTGGTCATATTTCACCTGAAGCGGCTAATGGTGGGTTAATAGGATTAGTCCGTGATGGAGACATTATCGATATTGATATTCCAAACCGTAAATTAGTGTTAGATGTTCCTGTATCTGAACTTGAAAGACGTCGAGTGGCTGAAATGGAACGTGGCGATAAAGCCTTTACGCCTCATGATCGCGATCGCTATGTATCATTTGCCCTTAAAGCCTATGCGAGTTTAGCAACAAGTGCCGACAAAGGTGCGGTTCGTGATAAAAGTAAATTAGGTGGCTAATGTGAAAAAAGAAGAGAATAAGCTCACTGGTGCAGATTATCTAAAAGCGACACTTTGTTCAGCAGTCTATGATGTTGCACAAGTGACCCCGCTTGAAAAAATGGAAAAGATTTCTTTAAGGTT
This sequence comes from Gilliamella sp. B2838, assembly GCF_026536185.1. Lineage (NCBI taxonomy): Bacteria > Pseudomonadati > Pseudomonadota > Gammaproteobacteria > Orbales > Orbaceae > Gilliamella > Gilliamella sp. B2838. The sequence goes on along the minus strand of NZ_JAFNOO010000008.1, from coordinate 18,708 downwards.
ACATAACCAAATTTTTGTTAAACGGGAAGATCGCCAATTAGTCCACAGTTTCAAAATTCGTGGTGCTCAAGCTATGATAGCAAGCCTGACCGAAGAACAACGTAAACGAGGTGTAATTGCAGCATCTGCTGGTAATCATGCACAAGGCGTTGCGCTATCGGCGAGTAAATTAGGGATAAATTCCCTAATTGTGATGCCATTAACTACCGCTGACATTAAGGTAGAAGCGGTAAAAGGTTTTGGTGGTGAGGTATTACTTTATGGCGCCAATTTTGATGAAGCAAAAGCCAAAGCAATAGAGCTGGTTGAAGAACAAAATCGCGTCTTTATCCCGCCTTTTGATCACCCCTTAGTGATTGCCGGACAAGGAAGTATTGCTATGGAGTTACTACAGCAAAATGCTAAACTCGATCGCATATTTGTCCCTGTTGGAGGCGGTGGACTTGCTGCGGGCATTGCAGTATTAATTAAGCAAATTATGCCTTCAATCAAAGTGATTGCGGTTGAACCAGAAGATGCCGCATGTTTAAAAGCGGCTCTTGATGCAGGTAAACCTGTTGATTTAAATCGAGTAGGCTTATTTGCTGAAGGGGTTGCCGTTAAACGAATAGGCGATGAAACATTTAGACTTTGTCAACAGTACATTGATGATATTATCACTGTCGATAGTGACGAAATTTGTGCAGCGGTAAAAGATTTATTTGACGATGTACGCGCCATTGCCGAACCGTCAGGTGCTGTGGCGCTAGCGGGATTGAAAAAGTATGTTGCCAAGCACAATATTTGTGGCGAAAACCTAGCTCATATTTTATCTGGAGCTAATTTGAACTTTCATAGTTTGCGTTATGTATCAGAGCGCTGTGAACTAGGTGAAAAACGCGAAGTCCTTTTAGCTGTGACGATTCCAGAAAAGAAAGGTAGTTTTTTGAAATTTTGCCAACTGTTAGGTGGACGTTCAGTCACTGAATTTAATTACCGTTATCATGATGAACAATCAGCATGCGTTTTTGTCGGTGTTAAAATTACCAAAAGTGACGAAAAAGATGAAATTATGCAGGAATTAATTTCTGCTGGTTATGCCGTAGTTGACTTAACCGATGATGAAATGGCTAAATTACATGTTCGATATATGATTGGCGGCAAACCATGTAAACATATTGAAGAACAAGTATACAGTTTCGAATTTCCTGAATCACAAGGCGCACTTCTTAAATTCTTGCAAACATTGGGCACAAATTGGAATATTTCAATGTTCCATTATCGCAGTCATGGCACCGATTATGGAAGAGTGCTTGCCGCTTTTGAAATCGATGAAAGTAGCTATAATCAGTTTAATCAACATTTAACCGAATTGGGTTACGATTTTCATAATGAAACGCACAACCCATCACTCAAACTTTTCCTCACAAATCAATCGTAATTTTTACTAAAAATAAGGATTACCCAAAAATTATTGGGTAATCCTATTAAGATAACATTAAAGTATATTTGCTTAAATATAACTTATTTTAACAGTAACAAATAAAAAATTTAGCCAAATTTTAATTGTCTATTTTAAAGTAAAAATATCATCTTTTGCCTATTGATTCCCCTAATTATTCAGTGCATATTAGTAGAATGTTTATACAACAATTTTTCAAGTCTAGTTGGAATGTGAATAGGGATATTTATCTTCTAATTCATTAATATTAATCAATAGGATATAACTCAATTTTGTTAATTATCATAGATGAAAATAGTTATTTTCATCTAATGTTTATGCAAAAAGATGAGTTAAAAAAGTAACACTTAACAACATAAGGATAATTCATGATAAAAATTGCAGGTGCCCGTAAATTTTATTTATGGCTAGTTGCCATTATTTTATTAGCGAGCGGTTTATTTTGTACAATTTATGGATTTAAATTGATCGCACTAGGCGGTAGCTGGTATTTTGCGATTATGGGATTAGTACAAATAATCACTTCGCTTTTATTATTTAGACAAAGTACCAAAGGGGCTTGGCTATATGGTTTAGCTTACGCATTAACCTTAATTTGGGCTTTATATGAGGTTGGCTTACAATTCTGGCCGCTCTTCTCGCGCTTAATGGTATTTACAGGTTTTGCAATGCTTATTGCATTTGCCTATCCAATGCTTGAGAAAAAAGAAACTGGCGATACGACTGCTGGTAATGGCGGTTATAAATTGGGGATATTTATTTTAGTCTTAATGGGCATTGCGCTTGGCTTTATGTTCAAAGAACACAATGTTATTACAAATCCCGTCCCTTTAGCCAATAATAAACTCGATCCGAGTGATGCGCCTATAGATTGGAAGCAATATGCTAATACGACTAAAGGCACGCGTTTTTCAGGTGCAGATCAAATCACTAAACAAAATGTTAAAGATCTCCAAGTTGCTTGGACTTATCACACAGGTTATATTCCTTCTAATAGTGGATCAGGTCCAGAAGACCAAGAGACACCTTTACAAATTGGCGATAATGTCTATTTATGTACACCAACAAATGTTGTTATCGCATTAGATGCTGATAGTGGCGAACAAAAATGGCGTTATGATCCTAAAGCGACTTCACCTAACTGGCAACGTTGTCGTGGATTAGCCTACTATGAAGACCAAAAAACGTTAGACGATGCCAGTAATAATGCAAAAGCGTGTTCGGCACGTATTATCATGAACACAATTGATGCTAGGTTGATGGCGATTGATGCAAATACCGGTAAATTGTGTGAAGATTTTGGTGAACAAGGCGTTGTTGATCTGAAAAAAGATATGGGCGATATTCCTCCGGGTTATTATGAGCCAACAGCGGCCCCTTTAGTAGCGAAAGATGTGATTGTTGTTGGTGGCCGCGTTGCTGATAACTTCTCAGTTAATGAGCCAGGTGGCGTTGTTCGTGCTTTTGATGTCCATTCAGGCAAATTAGTTTGGGCATGGGATCCAGGCAATCCAAATATTACTGATGTTCCGCCAGCTAATGAAACCTATACACGCGGCACAGTAAACGTCTGGGCGACGACAGCTTATGATCCAGAACTTGATCTTGTTTATGCACCAACAGGGAATGCAACACCTGACTTCTTCGGTGGCTATAGAACAAAATACGATGATGAATATAACTCATCAATTGTTGCGCTAGACCGTAAAACGGGACAAATTCGCTGGAAATTTAGAACAGCACATCATGATTTATGGGACTATGACTTACCATCACAACCTTTACTCTACGATATTCCTGATGGAAAAGGTGGCGTTACAAAAGTTATTGTCCAAACAACAAAATCAGGTCAGATCTTCATGTTAGATCGTCAGACCGGTAAACCTGTTGCTGAAGTTCAAGAAAAACCTGTAGCAAAAGGTGATGTAGCAGGTGAATATTACTCCCCTACTCAGCCATTCTCAGTAGGTATGCCATCAATTGGTAACGAAACCTTGACTGAATTTGATATGTGGGGTGCGACACCTTATGATCAATTACTCTGCCGAATTGACTTTGCCGGTTCTGTCTATCATGGTTTATTTACACCACCGAATATGACCAAAACGCTGCAATATCCAGGATCTTTAGGTGGCATGAACTGGGGCAGTGTCGCGGTTGATCCACAAACCAACTTAATGTTTGTTAATGATATGCGAATTGGTTTAACTAACTGGATGATCCCTCAAGATAATATCCCTAAAAATGCTAGCGGTATTGAAATGGGTATTGTGCCACAAAAAGGAACGCCATTTGGTGCGATGCGTTTAAGATTTACCTCTGCCTTAGGTGTTCCATGCCAAAAACCACCTTACGGAACCATGACAGCCATCGATCTTAAATCTCGACAAATTGTATGGCAAAAACCTTTAGGTACAGTCATGGATACAGGTATTTTAGGCATCCCAATGCATTTACCTGCGCCAATTGGCATGCCAACCATCGGTGGACCAATGGCAACTAAATCGGGTCTATTATTCTTTGCTGCAACGCAAGACTTCTATCTTCGAGCATTTGATTCTGTGACCGGGGAAGAAATTTGGAAAGCACGTTTACCCGTCGGTAGCCAAGGTACACCAATGACCTATGTATCACCTAAAACAGGTAAACAATATATTGTCATCTCAGCAAGTGGAGCAAGACAATCACCAGTTCGTGGCGATTATGTTATTGCTTATGCTTTACCTGATAAAAAATAGTTGTTAGCTAAAATAGTTTTAGCCTCATAATAACTGCCATTATATCGTATAGTTTTATCGATATAATGGCAGATAAAATAAACTATCAGCGAATTTATTAAATCTAAACAGTTTAATTCAACTATGGTATTTAACTAAAACACAGACCTTTTTTAAACTGATTGGCGAAATAGCCGCTATCACAAAATCTATTTTCGATTATTTCTATAATTTTAAACAATTCTCCTATTGCTAACTACTTCAATATCGATCAATAAAATAAATATGAATTTTTTGTTAAAAGTCATGTCCTAATTTGAATGAATAGTAATTCGAATAAATCATTGCAGAAATGATAAACTTATCACCTTATAATGACATAGTCTTTACTGCACAAATTGTGAATCTTTAGTGATAAAAATGGATTTTATAGGAAATGAAAAAAATAGTTTCAAGCTTATGTATAGCGGTATTTTGTTGTTTTACTCTGTGTAATACGCATATGGTGTTTGCCAATAATAACGCTTTAAATTATAACCAACGTGAGCATTTTGATTCCTTTGCTGACTTCTATCAAAGTTTACCGATATTATCCATGCCTATTGATAGCAAAAATATCAGCACCGGAAAATATGTTGATAGTAAATTTTTTCATTTCGATGATGATGATTATCGCTATTATGATAAACCAACTGTTCAAACCGACAATTATTTTACGCTAACAGATCTAAAAGCGATTGGTCGCTTTGAAATGGATGATATCAAATTTATACTCTATGATTTAACTTTTGATAGTATAGGCGAAGGTATCAACGAAGATATCAAATTAATTAATGCTTTTGACAAAAATGGAAAATTTCTAGATGAATTAATGATAGCGGGAAAAACTGGACATGAAGATCACTTGTTTTTCTTTTCATCCACGATTAAAGATCAACTATTTCATATTAAACTAGACGCAGTTTATGAACTTGGTTATGTAGCAGAAGTTAAAGACAATATCTATCAATATAAACAAACGATTAATTTAACTTATCAATTTCATGACAATCAATTTTACTTACAAGCCCCTCCTGTTAACTGTCAAACTAAAAATTTAAAGCAATATTTGAATAAACTTACCAAACAACAGTTTGCCGATGTTGCTGATATCGTGGCTTTTAGCAACTATATTGATTGTTATCCGGTATCCGAAAATTTGCAAACATATAAACAAATAGCTAATTATATTAAAAATTCTATTCATTATTTTCTAAGTTCTGCTGAATTGAAAACATTACAAAAAAAAATTGGTATTATTGAGGATTAAGTATGTGTTTACCTACTTTTAAATATCATCCCAACGCTTATCAGCTAGATATTTTTAGTCAAAAAGATGGGATTTGCTCGGTTTGTCATAAAATTCGTTCAATAAAATATGACTTACCGCTTTACAGCCAAGAAAAGCCTGAATATATCTGTCCATGGTGTATTGCTGACGGTTCTGCGGCAAAAAAATATCACGGTCAATTCAATGATGATAACAGTATAGATGAGCTGCCGCCTGAAAAGCTTGACGAGCTCATATTAAAAACACCCAGTTATTCATCATGGCAGCAAGAAGTATGGTTAACGCATTGTAATGAGCCTTGTGCATTTATCGGTTATGTCGGATTTGCAGAAATTATTCCCTATTTTGATGAGATTAAAGATGATATTGATTACCCAGAGGAGTTATTAAGAACGTCATTATCCAAAGATGGCTCACTGACTGGTTATCTATTTGAGTGTGTTCAATGTGGTAAGAAAAGATTGCATATTGATTGCAACTAAATAGCTATACACCATTTTCATGAAGTTAATTTACCCAATCATCAAAAATCAAATTGTACAAAACGATGAAGCCGATTTATCAATCGGCTTAAAATAGAATCAGACAACACGCTTATTGATATCGCTCTGTTGCTGATAAAGGTATGGCATAAAATAGAAACCTAATAAGATTAATTAATATGTCGAATATAACCTTTCACAATATTAATGCTTTTATCAAACAGCTGTTTCTCGATTTCGTTAAAGTCAAGTTGAATCACTTTTTTAATCCCATGTTGATCCAAAATTGCCGGTACCCCTATAGCGACATCTTTATAGCCATACTCCCCATCTAAAACACAGCTAAGCGCTAAGGCTCGATGGCTATTAGTAAAAATATGCTGACAAATTTCAGTAATGGTACTAGCGATACCATATTCAGTACAATGCTTATATTTAACGATTTCAAAACCTTTATTTTTTGCTTTAGTCCCAATATCAACAAAATCAATTTTATTTTTTTCAAGTTGATTAAGATTAATACCATAAACCGAAGAATGCGACCAAACCGGAAATTGCGAATCACCATGCTCACCAACTATAAAGGCATCGATGCTTTGTGGTCCTATATCCATTTGCTCACCTAGTAAGCGACGTAATCGCACGGTATCAAGCCAAACTCCTGTACCAATAACTCGATGACGAGGTAAACCTGATAGTTTCCAGACTTGATAAGTAATTGCATCACAAGGATTGGTTGCTATCAAAAAAATACCCTTGAAGCCATTTTTCATCATATTCGGCACAATACTTTCCACAATTTTAGATGTGCCTGCAAGCTCCTCATCACGGCTTTTTTGTGCTAATCCTGAAGTTACTGTAATAATCGCAATATCAATATCAGCACAATCGGTCGATTCACGCAAACTCACTTTGATCATATTTTGCCGATAAGCTGCTGCATCCAAAAGATCTTGAGCATGACCATAGGCTAAATCTTTATTAAGATCGACCAGCGCTATCTCTTCACATATGCCACGATTAACAAAAGTATAAGCGGTTGTTGAACCCACATTGCCAACACCAATAATCATCACTTTACGAAGTTTCATCTTTAACCTACCTAATTTTAGTTTAAAAATTTCACAATTAGATTTAGTTATACTCCTGTTTTTTTAAGATTCAAGATGTTACAAGTAAGATTTAATGTTAGTTGATTGTAAAAATAAATGATGACTAATTCTTGAACAACTTTTTTTTCATTGCTAAAATCATCGACAATCTTAAAAGGAAGGAAAAACAATGAAAAAAAAAATCATTATAGGATTTGGTGTTAGTTTAGTTACACCTTTAACCGCAATGGCAATAAATTTATCAGGTAATCAAACTTTTACTGAAGAAGTCAATATACCATCAACCCATAATTATAATGAACTTGAAGGTGAACTTAATTCAGGCATTGATATATTGAAAAATAGTCAAACTATTTTTGAGAAAAACGTTAACATCAATTTACAACGGAATAATGATTCAAACTCAGATTCAAATATTTCCGGTATTTCAACCAGCTTTGATGGTAATTCCACAACAGTATTTAATGGTGATTTAAACATAGATGTAAAAGGTTTTAAATTTGATGCAATAAGTATATTCAATAATTCAGTTATTGAAGTTAATGGAAAAACAACATTAAATATAGATCACAAAGACAATTCAAATGCAATTTCAATGATTGATGGGATTTTAACACTAAATGGAGAATCAATAATAAATGGTGATCTTAACGTTCAAGAATCAGGAAAATTAATCATTAAAAATAAATCGCAAATAATTGGTCAAGTAGAGGCTTATGATGGTGGAATAGTCGAATTATATTTAGCTGATGGTTCTAAATTTTTAGGATCCGCATATAGTAACGCTGAGATTGATCCAATTGATGGCGTTGATTCTCTAGCTGGTAAGATTATCATTGATCTTGCTAAAAATGCAAATTGGGAAATTGATGAGGATGGTTCCTATATCACGCAATTATCAGGTGCGGGGTCGGTTACATTTGATCACAATACTCAGGCTCGATCGCCTTCTTTCAAAAATTTAACTGTTGAAAACCTAAAAGGTGCATTAAATTTCACAATGAGTACCGATATCGCTGCTGAAAAAAGTGATAAACTCATTATCAAAAACTCAGCTGAAGGCCATCACACTCTTAATTTGATTAATAATGGCTCTTCAAAAACCACAGGACAAGAAAAATTAACATTGGTAGACATTGATGAAAATGCAACCAGCACCGCTGAATTTAAAACCGATCATCAAGTTGAGTTAGGTGGATACAAATACCATTTAACTAAAGATGGAAATAATTGGGTATTAGTGAGTAATGGCACTGTTACTAATACAGATAAAAATGATAATAACACAAGCTCAAAACCACAAATTACAACAACAGCAAATGCCAGTGCTGGATTCCTTAATGCCAACTATTTAATGAGTTATGTTGAAACACAAACATTACTGAAACGATTAGGTGATATGCGGAATAGTGGTACGTTTGGCGATGTTTGGTTAAGGGGCTTTTCTGGAAAATTAGATTCATTTTCGAGCGGAAAATTAAGTAAGTTTGACATGAATTATCATGGATTCCAGTTCGGTGCCGATAAACAGTTATCAGAAAACACACCGTTTGTTATTGGTGCCTTTGTTGGCCAAACTTATGGTGATCCTGACTACCGTAAAGGCGACGGCTCTTTAAGATCATTTAATACAGGGTTTTATACAACGTATTTAGATGAAAGTGGTTTCTACCTAGATGGTGTAGCAAAATATGCACGTCAAAAAAATCATTTCAAAGTGAAAGATACTGCTGATAATCGCGTTCAAGGTACCGGTCATACCAATGGACTTGGCGTATCATTAGAGCTAGGTAAAAAATATCAAATTAACAATTTTTATATTGAACCACAAACGCAAATCGCTTATAGCCACCAAAATGGTACATCAATTAATGCAACCAACGGGCTTAACGTCAAATTAGGTAACTATAACTCATTAATTGGTCGTGCTTCTGCATTGTTTGGTTATCAAGTCAATACTGAAAATAGCAACATTAATCTTTATGCTAAAACAGGCATTGTTCGGGAATTTGATGGCGATACTTACTACAAACTAAATGGAAATAAAGAGAGCCATTCATTTGAAGGAAACTGGTGGAATAACAGCATAGGTGTAAGTGCTCAAGTTAATAAAGCACATACTATTTACCTTGATGTTGAAAGCTCTACGGGTAATCGATTTAATTTACTACAAGTGAATGGTGGTTACCGTTATTCTTTTTAATCTAACCAGACCATAAAGCCGCATTATAATATGAAAACTAAAAATCACATTCTAAATCATATGAATGTGATTTTTATCTCAATAAATCAGCAAGTTTCTTACCGTATCATCTATTGCTCAAATAGAGAACATAGTCTGCTATTTTACAACGTTTTTATTTAGAATGAATTCATATAGATAAATGGGGAAATATTTATTCCCGCTAAGTAAAAATAATTTGACATTTATTATTTAAATGATAATAATTCTCATTAACATTTAAATAATAATATTTATGTAAAAAAAGATAACTATTTCTAATGATTATATCAGATATAACAACTCACGACTTTGTTACTATTTAATTGATTTCTAGTATGTTATACAACAGGAGCTGATAATGGAATTTAATTTATTCAATAACAATAATAAAACAGTATTTAGGACGATACTGTCATCGTTAATTATAATTGCTGGACTATTTTGTTCAGCCCAAGCAGCCGAAAAAAAATTTAAAGTCGTGACAACTTTTACCGTGATCCAAGATATGGCTAAAAACGTCGCCGGTGATGCCGCTGATGTTGAATCGATTACAAAAGTGGGAGCCGAAATCCACGAATACGATCCGACACCACAAGATATTACTAAAGCCCTTTCTGCTGATTTAGTATTATGGAATGGTCTTAACTTAGAATTATGGTTTAAACGTTTTTTTGAAGATATTAAAGATGTGCCCTCTGTTGTAGTTACTGAAGGGATTGAACCGATGCCAATTCAAGAAGGTAGTTATAAAGGTAACCCAAATCCTCATGCTTGGATGTCTCCGACACTTGCTTTAACTTATATAGAAAATATTCGCGCAGCGTTTGTTAAATATGATCCTAAACATGCTGATATTTATAACCAAAATGCAGCTGACTATATTGCCAAGATAAAAGCGCTTGATGCTCCACTGCGTGAACGTTTAACTAAAATTCCTGATGCTCAACGTTGGTTAGTAACCAGTGAAGGGGCTTTTAGCTATCTAGCTCGAGATTATAATCTAAAAGAAGCTTACTTATGGCCCATTAATGCAGAACAACAAGGAACACCAAAACAAGTTAAAAATCTTATCGACTTAGTCAAAGCAAAAAACATTCCTGTATTATTTAGCGAAAGTACCATTTCAGATAAACCAGCAAAACAAGTAAGCAAGGAAACCGGTGCCAAATATGGAGGCGTTTTATACGTCGATTCTTTATCAACAAAAGATGGGCCTGTACCTACATATATTGATTTATTAAAAGTTACTGTTGAAACAATAGCTAAAGGATTTGAAAAATAATGACTCAAATTTGCCTAAATGTTGATGATATTACCGTGACTTATAATAATGGTCATACCGCAATTCATGATGCCAGTTTTAAGCTCAATGGCGGCACTATATGTGCCCTTGTTGGCGTAAATGGAAGCGGTAAATCGACTTTGTTTAAAAGTATTATGGGAATAATCAAACCAACTCAAGGACGCGTAACATTTAATAATATTCCAGTAAGGCAGGCATTAAAGCAAAATATCATTGCTTACGTTCCACAGACTGAAGAAGTTGATTGGGACTTCCCCGTTTTAGTTTCTGATGTTGTGATGATGGGACGATACGGGCATATGTCTTTTTTTCGTATTCCGAGTCAGGAAGATAAAAAACAAGTTGATATTGCACTTGAACGCGTCAATATGCTTGATTTTAAACATCGACAGATTGGTGAACTTTCCGGTGGGCAAAAAAAACGTGTTTTTTTAGCTCGAGCATTGGCTCAGCAAGGAAAAGTATTGCTATTAGATGAACCCTTTACCGGTGTTGATGTTAAAACAGAAAATGCAATCATTGATTTGCTTAAAGCGCTACGTAAAGAAGGGCATTTAATTTTAGTTTCAACCCATAATTTAGGCAGTGTGCCTGAATTTTGTGATCAGGTGGTGTTGATTAATCAAACTGTTCTGGCATTTGGTCCAACTAAAACCACATTTACTCCTCAGAATTTAATGACAACCTTTGGTGGTGCATTACGTTATTTAAGTCTATCTGGTGCTCAATTACATGAAGACGAAGATCCGCGTAAAGTATCGATACTAACCGATGACGAACGTGCAGCGATTTTTTATGGTGAAGGTAAGGATGATTCACCTCATCAAAATTTACTTGTTGAACAGCAAGGTAATGAACCAAAAGGACAACAATAAATGGAATTCCTACTTGAACCTTTTACTTATAGCTTTATGTTTAAAGCCATTTGGGTAAGTAGCATTGTAGGGGCCGCCTGTGCGTTTTTATCGGCTTTTTTAATGCTAAAAGGCTGGTCACTAATGGGGGATGCACTTTCCCACTCAGTAGTACCAGGTGTTGCCGGTGCCTATGCTCTTGGGCTACCCTATTCTGTCGGCGCTTTTTTTACAGGATTACTTGCCGCACTGGCCATTATTATTGTGCGCACCATTACTCGATTAAAAGAAGATGCAATTATTGGTTTTATCTTTTCTACTTTTTTTGCTGTCGGCCTGTTAATTATTTCACTCAATCCAACTTCCGTTAATGTGCAAACTATCATTTTTGGTAATATTCTTGGCATTGACGATAGTGATATGTGGCAAGTACAAATTATCATCTTAGTGTCATTTATACTATTACTGTTGTTTTGGAAAGATTTGTTAGTTGTTTTCTTTGATGAAACTCATGCCAGATCAATTGGTTTAAAACCCTTACAATTAAAAATTCTTTTTTTCACTATTTTAAGTGCTTGCACAGTAGCCGCTTTGCAAACGGTGGGCGCAATTTTAGTTATCGCAATGGTCGTCACCCCTGGCGCAACGGCTTACCTATTAACGAATCGTTTTTCACATCTATTAATTATTTCGGTCGTGATTGGTGCATCAACCAGTGCAATAGGTGCTTGGATTAGCTATTTTCTCAATGGTGAAACCGGTGGTGTAATTGTTACACTACAAACCTTAGTTTTTATGACTGCATTTTTATTTGCACCTAGACAAGGCTTAATTTCTAATAAGCGAAAAATAAAACAATCAAAGTTAAAGAAAGGGGCAAATGTATGACAGAATTATGGGATTTTATCTATTATCCATTAACCTTGCCCCTTATCCAGCGTGCTATTTTAGCCGCCATGGCAACAGGTATAGTTTGTGCACTACTTTCTTGCTTTTTGGTTTTAAAAGGTTGGTCATTAATGGGCGATGCCATCTCGCATGCTGTATTACCTGGGATTGTGTTAGCTTATTTAGCAGGCATTCCAATTATCATTGGTGCATTTGTTTCTGGCTTATGTTGCTCTGTGGCAACTGGCTACATTAAAGAACATAGCCGAATTAAAGAAGATACGGTAATGGGCATTGTCTTTTCAGGCATGTTTGCTTTTGGCTTAGTGCTTTTTTCAAAAGTCGACACATCACAACATCTAAATCATATTTTATTTGGCAGTGTGCTTGGGACAAGTTACGATGAATTAAAACAAATCATCTTAATTGCTGCCACAGTTTCAATTTTAATCATTATAAAACGTCGAGATCTTATGCTATATTGCTTTGATGCAATACAGGCTCAAGTGATCGGATTACCCGTTCGCTTATTACATTATGGTTTGCTCAGTGTGCTTGCTTTAACCATAGTCGGTTCACTCAAAGCTGCTGGGGTGATTTTAGTGATTGCCATGTTAATTTCCCCTGGCATTACTGCATTTTTACTTACTAAACGTTTTGATCTAATGTTGATTATTGCTGTTATCGTTTCGGTATTTTCAACATTGACAGGCACATTGATTAGCTACTATTCAGACGCATCCACCAGTGCCTGCATTGTTATTTTACAAGCAATTATTTTTGTTATAGCACAGGTTTATCGATATGTCGTTAATAAAAGAACACAAAACTAACTGAACTTGCGCAAATGTTTAAAATCAACCATTTGCGCATCTATATTAGCAATATAAAAGTAATTACTCGTCATCCAAATATTTACTTGAATCGGCGTAATTATCAAAGCGCGAAAACTGGCCTTGGAACTTTAATCTAACTTTACCAATAGGACCATTACGTTGCTTACCTAAAATAATTTCGGCAATACCTTTATGCTCTGAAGCCTCATTATAAACTTCATCACGATAGATAAACATAATCACATCGGCATCTTGTTCAATGGAACCTGACTCACGTAAGTCCGAGTTAACCGGTCTTTTGTCTGCTCGCTGTTCCAAACTACGATTAAGTTGTGATAAAGCAACAACAGGAATCTGTAATTCTTTCGCTAATGCTTTTAAAGAACGTGAAATTTCAGCGATTTCTAAGGTTCGATTTTCAGACATATTAGGAACACGCATAAGCTGTAAATAGTCGACCATAATCATACTCAAACCTTTATGTTCACGATAAATACGTCTTGCTCTTGAGCGTAATTCCATAGGGGTAAGTCCCGATGAATCATCAATATAGATATTTTTTTTCTCTAAAAGCAATCCCATCGTACTCGATATTCTGGCCCAATCATCATCTTTCAGCTGACCTGTTCGAATACGTGTTTGATCAACCCGAGAGAGCGATGCCAACATACGCATCATAATCTGTTCTGAGGGCATTTCTAAACTGAAAATCAGCACAGGCTTTTCTTGCATCATTGCTGCATTTTCACACAAATTCATAGCAAAAGTCGTTTTACCCATCGATGGTCTTGCTGCAATAATAATAAGATCTGAACGTTGTAAACCAGCTGTTTTCTTATCTAAATCAATAAATCCGGTTGAAACACCTGTCACTCCGTCGTGTGGACGCTGAAAGAGCTCTTCAATTTTGGCAACCGTTGCCTCGAGCACATCAGTAATACTCTTTGGTCCTTCACCCTGTTTTGTTCGGCTTTCCGCTATTTGGAATATTTTACTTTCGGCTAGATCTAAAATTTCGCTACTATCTCGCCCTTCAGTTGCATAACAGTTATCAGCAATATCATTTGATGCGCTAATCAGTTCACGTAAAATCGCTTGCTGACGAATAATATCACTGTAAGCAACGACATTAATTGCACTTGGGGTATTTTTTGAAAGTTCAGCCAAATAGGCAAATCCGCCAACATCAGCAAGAATATCCTTACTTTCTAAACTTTCCGATAGTGTAATTAAATCAATCGGCGTACCTTTACCGACCAAAGTATGCATTTCTGAAAAAATTAATTGATGATGACGAGAATAAAAATCGCGCTCAGTAATCATTTCAGCCACAACATCCCATCGTTGATTATCAAGCATTAAACTGCCAAGCACGGCTTGTTCTGCTTCAATAGAGTGTGGTGGCAATTTGATATTATGCAGTTTTGATTTTTTTGTTTCTTTATTTTTATCATCTTTACTGGAATTGATATCATCAGTATTCATTGCATTCATCTTTTTAGTTAAATTGGATTAGTTATAAGCAATTATGCTTAATGTAAAAATAATGGACCTAAAAAAGAATTGGGGATCTGATATTCCGATGGATAGTCCACTTGAACCAAATACAACCCTTCCGGTTTTGCTGTTGCAGCAGCGAGTGTTCGATCTTTAGCTTTGAGCAAATCAAGAATCCATTGTGGCTGCTGATTGCCTGCACCGACCTCGATTAAACTGCCTACAATATTACGTACCATATGATGCACAAAAGCATTCGCTTTGATATCCACAATAATATATTCAGCTTGCCTTGTCACTTCAATATGATGAATATTACGCCAAGGGGTTAATGACTGACACTGAGCCGCTCTAAATGATGTAAAATCATTTTCACCTAATAAATATTGCGCAGCTTGATGCATTAATGTTTCATTCAATGGCAAATAATAATGAGAAACACCTTTAGCTAAAATTGCCGGTCGATAACGATGATTATAAATCACATAACGATACCGCCTTGCCGTTGCACTAAATCGTGCATGAAAACTATCATCGACAGCGTGCGACCACCGCACAGCAATATTAGTTGGTAAATGCGAATTCACCCCCATCGTCCAGGCACCGTGTGAACGTTGGGCTTGGGTTTCAAAATGAACCACCTGCCCTGTAGCATGCACACCGGCATCGGTTCTGCCCGCGCAAAAAACGGTAATGGGTTCATTAGCGACAATCGATAAGGCCGTTTCTAACCTTTCTTGAACAGAGTCGTGCGACTGCTGCTTTTGCCAACCAAAATAGTCACTACCATCGTACTCAATACCCAGTGCAATTTTACAGATAGTCATTAATGAGTATCTCGAGGGTCTCTATCAGCATCAATGCGCCTAAATAACGAATATTATCTGCAACTGACCAATATTGAATTTGCTCATAATTACCATAGCTGTGTCTTAGATTAGCTAATTTTATGGTTAATTTATCTTCAGATTCAGTATTGACCTCGGTAACAGGGGTAGGCAAATCATCATTTTGCACTTCGACGCCATAGTCATTAAAACGTGTCATATCTAATTCAATGGGTAAACTACTTGACACATTGACTGATTGCGCAAGCCCATAAAAAACTGGAACAATGATCGATTCAATTGATACCGGCAATTGATAATTATTCATTACTTTGCGAATTTGATTTACTTGTGATTTTTCGCTGAGTGTCAAATGCTCAGTTTGATGAGAAATCGGTAACAAATTAAAGGCTAATTGATTATCAAATATGGCATTTTCAACTGGCATTCCATTTAACAACCGAGCACTCTGCCCCGCTAATTCATCAACCCCTGATTTACCATATAAAGAGGATGGAATGAAATTAGTAACATGCAAATTGGTAAGTAATTCAATATCTGTCAAAGGTGCAATACAACGTAATAATTGGCAGACTGTTGCACTAGCAACAGCAATGATATTTTCATTACGATACTCAGTTAAAACATTATTATTTACCTTAGGAACGACTAAAGGAATATGATCCTCATCGACAAAATAACCACTTGCATCAATCACAATGCAGCCCGATTGCGCTGCTATCTGCGCATACGTTTCACTGGTTTTAACGCCCGCAACAAAAAAAGCAAAATGGCATTGTCCCCAATCCATTTGATTACTATCAACAACCGTTAAATTTTTACCCGAAAAACGTACAATTTCGCCTTCACTATTATCACTGCCAACTAAATAAAGATTTTCAATTTCGAATCGATTAGCTTGTGCTAAGTTATCTTGTTGTAACAATTCAACTAATGCAGAACCAACTTGCCCTGTCGCACCAACAATCGCAATATTCCATGCAGACATATCTTAAACCTAATTAAAAAAAGTATAGGCTATTATACCATTATCTTATCTAAGATAGCGCAAAAGATCATAACAAACATCATGTAGTATTTCTAACCCATTTATGTTTAACCAAAATAGTCTATATAAACTATAGGGTAATGTAATTGTTATTCGCCAACATTGATTAAAATTAATAGTTTTTAATTCTAAAATAGAATTTTAGAATTGATTATTTTTTTATTACTATTACCTTATTTTTATAAATTATTCGGAAAAACGCCTATTAGTAAACGTCATATATCTTTTTAAAAAAGTTAAAACTTTTTATGTTTTCAAAATTGATAGGAAATCATTAATTGTTACCCTATTTTTTGCATAGAGCATATTAGTCCTTCTTCCTTATTACTATTTCAACACCCTAAAAACCACCGACTCATTTTTAAACCATTATTGACCATCTTCATGTTGTGTCTTTTTATTATCCTCTGATAAAGGGTTACCTTCTTCCTTACAAAGCACTTCAGGATCATAATAAAAAAAGTACCACCCATTACCACTTAGGGAAGGTTTTATATATGGATCTGTATCTTGCTGCCAATCAGTTAAAACTTTCCCTTGAGTAATTGATTTATCGATATATTGTTTACTTACAGTAATTAAATTAATATTTTTGACATTTTTCCATCCTAAAAGAGTGAAAATTCTTTCCGCAAGTTTTATATGAGTAGCAATTGAATTTCTCTTAACAATTACTGAAGCCGGTCCGATGAGTAAACCAAGCGAACTAAATCCGATTAAAAGATTTTCGAAAGAAAAGTCTAAAACAAAATAATTCATTAATAATACACAAATGATATAACATATAAATACTATCCAAAACCAAGCTTTAAAAGCTTGATTGCGACCAGCATAACAGAGGGGGATAATAGAAATAATTTGCTCGCTGGGTTTTAACATGGCATAGACTTCATAATAATCATCACGTTTCTCGGCTATCACTTCAACTTGATCACCCTCATTAAATTTATAATAACCCAGCCAACCTTTGAGGGTAATATTATTATTAAGTTGGGCAGTAATGTATTGTGCTCGAAAATAATTACTGCGGTCACCACCATTAGCATGTCCCAATGCTGCAAGTCCCGCTGCAGTATTGCCATTTAACGTAGCAAGTAAAGCACCTTTTTGAAGTTTGGCTTTCTGTTTTTCTTTTTGTGCTTCACTTAAATAAGCGCCATCACCAAGTTGAGCAAAACAAAAAAGCCCTTTAAAATCAGATAGTGTACCTGTTAATTTTACTAAATTTTTAGGTGGCAATGTTGGATCTTCTATTTTGAGTCCTGTTTTTTTTAACACCTGATCTTTATCTTTATAAGTGATATCTTTGCCGTCATATTTTGCATAGCACATATAACACCTCTTATTTTATTTAAATTTATCTAGGGAAAGGTGGATTGATTAAAATTTGCCACTCTGAAGCAGACAAACTGTACTGCCCCTCTCTTTCATATCTTTCTCTTTCTTGTTCAGCATAGTAGTCTTGTAATTGTTGTTTAAATTTTTCAAATATTGCTTTAAGGGCTGTGACTTCATCTTCTAATGTTTTGTAACGTTCAAAATGACCACTTTCTCCATAAATCTGTGATTGACCAAAACGACTTAGGTTCATCCACTCTTCGATCTCATCCGGTTTATTTAATTCATAGTATAATTGGAATAAAAATAAACCTATAGAAATCCAAGGATTTAAGGCAACTGCTAGTATTGATAATAACGCCCTGCCTCCATAAACTACAATAGATCTTATAAGTATTTGTGTTGTTAATTGATTTATTAAAAATACAATACCCCTATCCAATACTTGAATTAAACTACTTTTACCTAACTGAAAAAACAGATCAAAAGTAGATACAGCACCTGTAAATAGCATGGAATAATAAAAGAATTTATCTAATCCTTTTTTACATGGTAAAAAAATCTATATTTTTGTTCATAACCAATTAAGATTTCATGTGGTATATGCTTCTCTATTTTTCCATTCTGATAGATATGATAAGTCACAATGCCTGCTTTAAATTTAAAGTAATTCATAAGGGCAACTGGGTGCATAAACCAAACCTTACCATTTTGGCTTAACGTGGCAGGCGTTGATGATGTTTCGGTTTGTTGCTTTGAGCTGTCTTCTGTTTTATCTTTTTCTGTTTCA